>JADLHS010000069.1 GCA_020848635.1 Limisphaerales bacterium | reverse complement strand
TTTGGGAAAAACTTTTATCCCCATTCCCCAACTGCAATGCAGTAGAAAACCGTCCAGCCCTGCCGTAGCGGTCAGCCATGAAAATTACCTTACAAAACATATTCCAACTGCATAGTTACGGCTTAGCAGGCGACGAGGTGATGGCTCAAATCGCCGCGGATTCTGAATGATGAGTTCGCAACGCCTCCCTCCGTCCCCTGCTTCATGAAGGGGCGCGCACCGACCAGGACAAGGCCGGAATACTTTGGGGAAAATCCGTGTGGGATTACTCGCCACACTCCGGCATGTGGCGCCGGACAACGCAGCGCAATGACCCGCCCGTTGGCACGCGTGCCTACGAACGGAGTTACAAAATATTTGCCGCGAGTTCGGCGAGTTCCGAGCGTTCGCCTTTTTGCAGTTCGACGTGGGCCGCCACAGCCTCCGGACGAAACTTGCTCACGATATAGTTGAAACCGTTGGAGGAGCCGTCCACGTAAGGATTATCAATCTGGTAGGGATCCCCGGTGAAGACGATTTTCGTGCCGTTGCCCACCCGGGTGGTGATGGTCTTGACTTCGAGCGGCGTGAGGTTCTGGGCCTCGTCAATGATCATGAACTGATTGGCGATGCTGCGGCCGCGAATGTAGCTCAGCGCCTCCACCACGATGTTGCCGGAGCGCATCAGGTCGGTGCTGCGGCGATGATCGTGCCCCATGTTCAAGTCGCTCAACATTTCCAACGCGTCGTGGATCGGCTGCATCCAGGGCGCGAGTTTCTCTTCGAGCGAACCTGGCAGGAAGCCGAGTTCCTTGCCCATGGAAATGGTCGGGCGCGCGACAACCACACGGCGGAATTCGCGATCCAACACGGTGCGCTTCAAGCCCGCAGCCATGGCCATCAAGGTTTTCCCCGTGCCCGCCTTGCCCATCAACGTGACGAGCTTGACGCGATCGTCCAGCAGGGCGTCGAACGCATAATGTTGCTCGCGGTTGCGCGGCTTGATGCCCCACACGCCTTCGCGGCAGTCAATGATCGGGATGAGTTTCGTGCCGGTGGAATCCACTTTCGTGAGCGCGGCGCGCTTGGGATTCGCCTCGTCCATCAACGTGCAATACTCGTTGGGGAAATACTGCTTGCCGCCGTTGATTTCCAGTTCCCCGTTGGCGCGAAACGCGGCCATTTTTTCCGGACTGATCGTCAACTCGATCATGCCGGTATAGAGGTCCTTGATGTAAACGCGGTCGGTTTCGTAATCCTCGGCTTCCAAGCCGAGCGCGTCGGCCTTGATGCGAAGATTGATGTCCTTGCTGACCAGAATGGTTTTGTTTTTCGGCTCCGCCTTTTGGATGGTCTGAGCAACGGCGAGGATTTTGTTGTCTACCGTTGTGCCTTTGCCATTCCCGTTGGTGAGCGATTTTTTTTGAACGTGGATGCGCAGTTTCCCCCCGGTGGGTAATTTGACCCCCGCGCTCAGACTCCCCTTCCCGCGAAAGCCGTCGAGCATCCGCGATACGGTGCGGGCGTTCTGACCCAGTTCGGTGGACTCGCGCTTAAAGCGGTCAATCTCCTCGATGACCTCGATGGGAATCAGGACATTGTTGTCCTCGAATTTGAGGAGGGAGTTGGGATCATGGAGAAGGACGTTGGTGTCGATGATGTAATTCTTCACGTTACAAATTGTGAAAGCTTGGCGGATGCCAGTCGGCGATACCACTTTCGGAGTTGCGGTCGGCTGGCCGGCAATTGGTAATGTCCGGAGTAAAGGTAGTTGCCCAGCATGCCGAACAAATCGAAATCCACAAAGCGCGGCTGCGAACCGAGCAGGAATGGCCGGTGCATCAGCATTTCCTCGAAGGGCAGGAGCCGCTGCTCGAGCTGGCACACCAGATCCGTTTGTTGAGCGTGCCAGGTGTCCAGACAACCGCGGCCAAACTTCCGTTCCTTGTGGCGGAGGTAGGAAAGTTGATCCGGCCGGGCAACGAATTCGCGGTAGTGGGCGTCGTTGAGTTTGAAGGTCAGGCCCTCAATTTCATTCTCGATATAGCGCCAGAGGATGAATTGCTCGCCTTCGATCGTTGCCGGGAACAGGCCGAGCGTGAGTTTCTGGTCCAGGTACTTGGCGATGACTTGCGAATCCTCGCCGGTTTCGAAAACCACATTGCGCCCGTCGCGCAAAATTGGGGCGGCGTAGTACCGTTCCTTGGTGAGTTTCCAGATCAACGCGCGGTCACCGGTTCGGGCGAGGTTCGTGAGCTTGAACCGCCCGCCGGAAAACTCAAGGATGCGTCGTTGAACGATGCAGAACGGGCTCCAGGGAAACTGAATCAACTCAATCATGGCAAAACATCATTGGTGCGATTTCGCGGTTGAAGCCTAGGCGGACGCCGCCGGCGAGACAAGGAGAAGCTTCGCCGAACTGGGATGCCGGCCCGTTCGGGTCGCACGATCCGTCCTCCAAAGTCGTGCCGGTGGAGGGATCGGAACGCCGCGTTGACGCGGCCGCAGCCGGTTTGGCCACGTTACGTCCGCCTGAAGCCGGCATTCCGGGAGCAGCGGCATGCAGCGCCGCATCCTTGCCCTGCCCGCACCCCCTTGGCAACATAGGCCCAGATGCGCGAAAATTTCCGGGATTGGATTGAAGCACTTGAAACCTTCGGCCGCGAAGTCATCTCCGAGGAACGAAGGGGCAAGCGGGCTGCCATTTTGCGCGGGTTGCTATTTGGCAGTTCGAAAATTTATACCGTCGGGATCAAGTTCTACCGCTTCCTGTACAATGTCCGCATTCTGCGCGACACCACCCTCGGGGTGCAGGTCATTGCCATCGGAAATCTGACCTGGGGCGGCACGGGCAAAACGCCGGTCGTCGAAAAGTTCGCCCGCGAACTCCGCGATGAAGGCCGCAACGTCGCGATCCTTTCCCGCGGGTATCGGTCCAAGCCGCAACCCTTCCACGTGTGGTTAAAGAACAAAATCCTGTTTCGCGAGGACACCACGCCGCCCCGCATCGTGTCGGATGGCAAATCCCTCCTGCTGGATTCCGACATGGCCGGGGACGAACCCTACATGCTGGCGTCCAACCTGAAGGACGTGGTGGTGTTGGTGGACAAGGACCGGGTGAAGAGCGGGCGGTACGCGATTGAGAAATACGGCTGCGACACTTTGCTGCTCGACGACGGATTCCAAAACTGGAAACTCGCCGGCCGGCGCCATGATGTCGTTCTGATTGACCGCCAGGAGCCCTTTGGCAACGAGCATTTGCTGCCGCGGGGTTCGTTGCGCGAGCCGCATTCGCATCTATTGCGGGCGAATACGATCTTCATCACCAAGAGTGATGGCAACACGGCGGCGTTGCGTCAGCGCATCACCGCCTTGAATCCGACCGCACCGATCATCGAGTGCGTCCACAGCCCGTTGTATTTTGAGGATGTGTTCTCAGGCGAACGACAGTTACTTAACTTCATCAGAGGGCGCAAGGTTGGCTCGTTGAGCGGTATCGCCCAGCCGGAGAGTTTCGAGCAAAGCCTAGTAAAACTGGGCGCGGAACTCGTCTATGCCAAGCGCTTTGCCGATCATCACCGCTTCAGCCAGCAGGAAATCTTGAATGCCATCAATCGGGGCAAGAAGCGCCAGGCGGAGATCATCATCACCACCCAGAAGGATGCTGTGCGTTTCCCGAAACTGGATCGCCGCGACCTGCCGATCCTGTTCATGCGCGTGGAAATCAACATCGTCAGCGGGGCCGACGACTTCCGTGATTGCGTACGGAAAATTTGTTTCCGGTGACGCCGCCCCGCACATCATGTCCGTGAGCTTTCATCCTCCCCCGCGCCGGATTCTGGTGCGCGGCGTGAACTGGCTGGGGGATGCGGTGATGACCACGCCCGCGCTGGCCCGATTGCGCGAGAAAAATCCGGGCGCTCAGATCACGCTGCTCACGCCGGCGAAGCTGTGTGACCTGTGGGGAGATCACCCAGCCGTGGACGAAGTGATTGGATTTGAGCCGGGTGCAGGGTTGTTTTCCGTGGGGCGGAAGTTGCGGGCCGGCCGATTTGATCTCGCGCTGGTTTTGCCCAACTCGCCCCGCTCAGCGATGGAGGTCTGGCTGGCTGGAATTCCGCAGCGCATCGGCTACGCCCAGCCGTGGCGGAATTGGTTTCTCACGCGCGCAGTCCCGCCGCGTCCCGGACATGTGACGATGCGGAAGCGAATGCCGGAGGAAATCCGCCGACTTGTGAATCACTCCGCCGCGCAGGCCGGACGCCCAAATTCCGGTCCGGCCTCGGCACACCAGATTTATGAATACCTGGAACTTGCAGGGACAGTTGGGGCCTCAATTGCGCTCATGGCGCCGAGCCTCCGCCTGAAGGACGCGGAGCTAGCCGCCGCGGCGAGCCAATTCGAGTTGGACCCGCAGACAAAGTGGTTGGGAATCAACGCGGGCGCTGAATACGGTCCGGCCAAGCGCTGGCCGGCGGAACGATTTCTGTTCGTGGCGCGTGAAGCCGCCGCGTGGCCGGGGTGGGGAGTCATGCTGTTTGGGGGAAAGTCGGATCTGGCGATGGTGGACAAAATCGAACGAGATTTCTGGGCCGTGGCGCGGCACTGGGCAGTTCGCCCCAAACTCGTCAACCTCGCCGGCCGCACATCACTGCGTGAATTGATGGCGCTGCTTAAAATCTGCCGCGGGTTGTTGACGAATGACACCGGCCCCATGCATGTCGCGGCGGCGCTGGGCACGCCGGTGGTGGTGCCGTTCGGCAGCACCTCGCCGGAACTCACCGGGCCGGGATTGCCGGGCGACCCGCGCCATCGCCTGCTAAAATCCGATGCACCGTGTTCCCCGTGCTTCCTGCGGGATTGCCCGATTGATTTCCGTTGCCTCAAAGGAATTGGCAGTGATCGGGTGGTGGCGGCGGTGCTGGAAGCAATCCATCAGGAATAACCGCAGCTTTCCTACCAAGCGGGTTGCTCCTGCGCTGGGACGGTCCCCCGGGTGCCGGCTTTTTCAACTTTGAACTTCGCACGTTGGGCTGTTACGCTGCGGTCATGTCTCGGAAAGGTTCATCGGAATCACATCACGGTTGGGCGGACTTCATCGGCATCGCGCTGCTGGCGGCGGCGTTGTTGCTGGTGGTGGCGCAATTGTCGTTTGACCAGCATGACATTCCTTTCAACAACGCTCCGCCTAATCAGCCGCCGCATAACTGGATCGGCCGGCTGGGTGCCTATTTTGCTTGGGGATTTTTTCTGATGTTCGGCGTGACGGCCTACTTGGTGCCCGTACTGTTCGCCGCGTTCGGCGTGGGATATCTGTTCAACTTCCTCGGCTATCTGCGCGAGCACTCCCGGTGGAGTCTGCTGTGGGCGGGGGTGTTGTTAGTGTCGCTGACCGGCCTCTTGCACATCATGGAAGACTCAGGGCTCACCGGCCAAATTCGGGTGCAGATCGGCGCCCACACCGCGGGTGGGTTGTTGGGGTTTTTGACTTTCGAATACGGCTTCTGGATGCTCGGCAAGATCGGCGCGATCATTGTTTATGCGACGCTGAGTTTGATTGGCGTCTTGTTCCTGACGAATTTCCGGCTCGGGGAATGGCTGCGGGCGCGGTTTGACGGGGAGGCGGAGCCGGGGGCAAAACAAAAGACCGCCCCGGAGGAAGCCGCGCTGGAGCGCAAGGCGCGGGAGTTGGAAAAGAAGAAGCGGGAACTCGAACAGGAGGTTGCAACCGTCACCCGCTCCGGTCTCGGTCAGGATTTGCAGCCCGTCCCGGAACCGAACGTACGCGACTTGAGCGTGCCGCAGGCGAAGGCGAAGCCCACCAAGCGGCCCGCCAATGAGCCTGTGAAGGAAATCGAACCGGCGGATGAAGTCATCGTGATTTCGCCCCGCGAATTTGGCGCGGCCTCGACCGCGGATATTTTGGGGGCTCCGTCGGGGGCGCCCGCCAAGCCGGATGACAAGAAATCCGAGGATGACGCAAACGGCGATTCCACACCCGAGGTGGAAAAGAAACCCGCCGAGGCGCAGGTCAACATTACCGGCCTCGCGCCCACGCGACCCAAGCCCAAGCCCAAGAAACCCATCACGGTTGCCTCCACGCCGATTATCGGCAATTACCAGTTGCCTTCCATAGATTTTCTCCAGTTGCCCGACATGACGGCCAAGCCCACGGAGTCACGGGAAGAGTTGCTCGCCAACGCGCGGCTTATGCAGCAGACGCTCGCGCAGTTCGACATTCCGGTGGAACTGGGCGACATCACCAAAGGCCCGACCATCACCCGCTACGAGTTGCATCCGGCGCCGGGCGTGAAACTGGAAAAGATCAGCGCCCTGTCCAACAACATCGCCGCCGCGCTCAAAGCCGAACGCATCAATATTCTGGCGCCTGTTCCCGGCAAAAGCTCCGTGGGCGTCGAAGTGCCGAACGCGGTCAAGACCAAGGTCATCATGCGCGACCTGTTCGAGTCGGACGAATGGCGCAACACGAAGGCGCGGATTCCCGTCGCGCTCGGCAAGGATGTTTACGGGCATCCGATCATCGCCGACCTTGCTGAGATGCCGCACTGCTTGATCGCGGGCAGCACGGGTTCCGGCAAATCGGTCTGCATCAACTCCATCATCGCCTCGCTGCTCTACCGGTTCTCGCCGGATCAGCTGCGCTTCGTCATGATTGATCCCAAAGTGGTCGAGTTGCAGCAATACAACGCCTTGCCGCACCTGGTGGTGCCCGTCGTCACGGATCCCAAGAAAGTCATCCTCGCGCTGCGTTGGGTGGTGAACGAGATGGAAAAGCGGTATCAGATTTTTGCGCGTGTCGGCGTACGCAACATCGCCACCTTCAATTCGCGGCCGAAGAACAAGCCGTTGCCACCGGCGGAACTGGAGCTGCCGCTGAAGGTGAAGAAGGAAAAAGTCGAGCCGGGCGCGGAAGGTTTCGCGGTGGAGGTAGACGAGGAAATTGTCGTGCCGCGCGAGGAGGACATCGTTATTCCCGAGAAGCTCAGCTACATCGTCGTCATCATTGACGAGTTGGCGGACCTCATGTTGGTCGCGCCGGCGGACGTGGAAATGGCCATCGCGCGGATCACGCAGATGGCGCGGGCAGCGGGCATTCATTGCATCGTGGCGACCCAGCGACCGTCGGTGGACGTCATCACCGGCGTCATCAAGGCGAACATCCCGGCACGGATCGCGTTTCAGGTCGCGGCCAAGGTGGATTCGCGCACGATTCTCGACGCGATGGGCGCGGACAAGCTGCTCGGCAAGGGCGACATGTTGTATCTGCCGCCCGGCTCGGCGAAATTGATCCGGGTCCAGGGCGCTCTCGTCACCGACCACGAGATTCAAAGCGTGGTGGACTTCATCGCGAAACAGGCGAAACCGAGTTACGAGATGGAGATTCATCAGCAGCTTTCCAAACCCACGCCCAGCTACGGTGACGAAAGCGGGATTGATGAGGACGAGGAAATCATCCAGCAGTGCATCGAAGTCATCCGCAGCGAACAAAAGGCGAGCGTGTCGCTGCTGCAACGGCGCTTGCGGCTCGGCTACGGTCGCGCGGCGCGCATCATGGATGAATTGGAAAATCGTGGCATCGTCGGCCCGAGCAATGGCGCCGAGCCGCGGGACATCTTGATTGACCTCGACGTGGCGCCGCAGCCGGAAGCCGCACCATAGGGTGTCCTCAAGCTTAGCGCCGAATTTCCAGCGCGGCTTCGTAGACGGCGAGGAACTTCCTTGCCATGGCCTCCGGAGAAAGATAGTCCCGTTCGCAGGCGAGCGTTTCCGGCTCCACTTCGCCCCGGCTAAAGAGGGGATGCGCACAGGCCGAACGGATGGTTTGAACAAAACCTTCTAAGTCCCCCGGTGAAAACAACACCCCATTTTTACCGGGAATCACATAGTCAGGAATCCCGCCCACCGAGGAAGCCACGACCGGCACCCCGGCGACGACCGCTTCCTTCACCGCATTTGGGCTGTTATCGGCCCGCGTCGGCATGAGCAACATCGTTGCGGTTGCGAGTTCCTCGGCGACTTCGTGGGGGAGGAGATGGTGCTTGAACTCGGTGCGGTGCCAGGTTCGATCGGAGATCGTGCCGCGTAGGGACGTAAGATATTGCAGGTTGGGATTGGTGATGATCTTGAGTTTGAAATCGAGTTCGGCGCCCACCCGGTCGAGCGCCGCGAACAGCAGATCGGTGCCCTTCAGATAACTCAGGCTGCCGACGCAGACGAACTGGATGGGTCGGGTCGCTGGCCGGCGAACCACCTGGCGGAACACCGGGTTGGGAGCGTGTTCGGCCTGCCGGGCTTTGGTTCTTGGGAAATGCGTTTCCAGGAACCGTACGGCGAAGTTCGATTCTGCGGTGACCACCGGCGCGCGATTCAGGCTGATCCGCTCCACCCGTTCGACGAACCGGTCATACGGCGGAAGCTTGACCAGTTGGGCAAGCCAGGCGAACAAGCCTTGGATGGTTACCAGGTAAGGGTAGGGCAAACGGGAGGCGATCAGCGAGGCGCCCTTCTCACTCCCCCAGGCATGAACCAAATCCGGCTGGATGGCGCGACACACGCGCCGGATCAGGAACGTGTCCAACCAGAAGAACGACGCGAGGCGCAGCTTCCCGGTCGCTTTCAAAACGTGAAAAACCGTGCCATTGCGCTCAAAGGAAAAGTCCCGTGCGATCGGGCCGCGCAGGACAATAACGTGGATGCGGATGGCCGGGTTCTTTTCCAATTCGGCCAGCAATACCATTTGCCAGGTCGCCGGATGCCGACGAGGCAGGGTCTGCACGGTTTCGGGAATATCGGGCAGCCACTCAATCGGAAAATCAGAAATCCAGGCAATGGTTAAAGGTTTATTCAACACATGAGGTCTCGAAGTCGTTTGCGTAACAGGTAGGAACAAAATGATGAGTGACCATTCCGGAGTAAAGGCTATTTGGCGGCAACGGCGATAGGGCGAGTTGACTCAAATCAATTGGGCCGCCGGGGGTGAAACTGAGCGGCGTCAAAAACGGGTGAGTGAGAGTGCGTTTGCCCACCGTTCATTCTGCGGAGGCCAGTGCGTCAATCTTGAGGGATGACGCGGGCGGGGTTGCCGGCGACCAGGCAGCGGGCTGGAACGTCTTTGGTCACCACGGCCCCGGCGCCCACGATGGCGCGGTCACCGATGGTCACGCCCTTGAGAATGATGGCCCGGGTTCCGATGAACACGCCGCGCCCGATGACGATCGGCTTGGGATTGTCCGCTGCCGCATCGCCCCAGGTCCATTCACCAACCGGGGAGTGAAAATCGTTGTCGAAGATCATGACCCCGGCCCCGACAAAGGTTCCCTCGCCGATGTGAATCCGCCGGGCGGCACACACGGAACTGCTGCTGATGCCCACGCCGCGACCGAGGATTATTTCCGCGGCGGGCCGCAAGGTGCGCAGCACGACTGGCTGGAAACAGCCGAGGGGATTGCTGCGGAGCGAACTGTTGAGCGAAACGCCATCGGCCATGGCAATGCGCGACCCGGGATGGCGCTGAAGACAGGGCCGACCGTTCAGGATGATTTGTTCCCCCAACTCAAAGCCGCGGAGCCGCGCTTCCGCAAGCCAGCACGCATTCAGCAACCCGCGCCGGACGGCGTTGCCACGCCGGAGCATTTGCCAAACTGGGTTCTTGCCTGCCACGCGGAATGTTGGCTGTCGGGGGCGGGGGCGCGCAAGCACAAGTATTCTCCCCGGCTGCAAGGCGGAGACTGCCGGTGCTGCAAGCTTGCGTCCGTGCGCGTGTTTCCTAAAGTGTCCCCATGGATTTGCCGAGTGAAGTGCCCGTGATGACGCTGCCCAACGCCACCCTGTTCCCCCAGGCGTTGCTGCCATTGTACATCTTCGAGGCGCGCTACCGGCAGATGCTCGCCGACGCGCTCCACTCCAACCGCCTGCTCTCGGTCGCCATGCGCCGGCCCGGCAGCACGCGGGAAACTCCGACGGAAATTGCCGGTCTCGGCCTGATTCGGGTGTCGGTCGCCCACAAGGACGGCACGTCTCATCTGATCCTGCAAGGTTTGACCCGCGTGAAGCTGGAAAAAGCGGTGCGCTACCGGCCGTACCGCATTCATCGCATCACCCCGTTGCCAACGCTGCCGTGCAACACCACGGCGGCGGACGCGCTGCTGGTAACCGTCCGGGAACTATTGAAGGAACGCGTCCAGCTCGGCATGCCGTTTCCCTTCCCGCTCGTGTCGCATCAACAACCGGGACCACCCGGGCAGTCGCCGCCGACATTTTCCGCGAAGGAAGTCATCGGTTATCTGGATTCCATCACCGATCCGGAACAGGCGGCGGACCTCGTGTCGTGCGCCGTGCTGGCGGGCGGGGAAGATCGGCAGGCCATCTTGGAGGCGCTGGACGTGGAGACCCGGCTGCGGCGGCTCGCGCAGTTTCTATTGCGCGACATCAAAGGCCATCCAAAGAAGAAACGCGGCTCGAATTGAAATTCCAAAAATCCGCAACAACTTGACGTTCCCGCCCGGCCCGCCTATTAACATTGTCCGATATGCCGACCTACGAATACGTCTGCGCCAAATGCGGACACGAATTTGAAAAGATCCAGCCCATGGCGGAGAAGGCCTTGACGACCTGTCCCAAGGAGCTCTGCGCGGAAAAGAAATGGGGCCGGGGCCGTGTGACGCGGAAAATCAGCACCGGCGGCGGCCTGATCTTCAAAGGCAGCGGGTTCTACATCACCGATTACCGCAGCGAAGGTTACAAGCAGGCTGCCAAGAAGGACTCCGACTCCGCCAAGCCCGCCGCGCCTAGCAGTGACAGCAAAGCGTCCACCCCCGCCAAACCCGCTGCGAAACCCGAGGCCAAACCGACCAAGTCGGCCGGCGCCAAGACCTGACGCCCGCCGGTGGCGGTCCGTCGCATGAAATTTTCTGCCGTCATGGTTCTGCTCGTCGCCGCCAGTCAGACGATGCTGGCGCAACCTGGTTCACCCGCCAGCCGGCCCGTGCGCAGTGTGTCAGGAGAATTCATCGTCAGCGACGCCCGATCGGCGGCCGGAGCGGGTGCGATGCCCGGCGCGGCGCGGACGGATCAGAATCGCCTGGCGCTGGAACCTGCGTTCCTCGCCGTTACCTGTGAACGCGTCAAACAGGCGCTGTACGCCGATTTAGGCGTTACGACGCTGTCGCGGGGAATCGTCAACATCACCATCCGATCCATCCGCGGCACGTACCGGGAGCTCGCCTATACGACCGAGCGTTTCGGTAATAACTGGATCTATCGTCTGGACTTGCCGCCGCAGGTGGAGCGCCACCAGTTACTCCGCGTTTTGGTGCAAGTGCTGTTACAGGAGATGGCTAATCGCACCGCCACGGATCACTTGGCGGAAATCCCCGCCTGGCTGACCGAGGGCTTCACCCAGCAATTGCTCAACTCGCGCGGGGTGGAAATCATTCTGCCGCCTCCCAACCAAAGCTTTGGCGCCCTGATGCTCGGCCCGACCGTCCTCCAGGCCCGCCAACGCGATCCGCTGGAGGACGCGCGCCGCGTGTTGCATGATCGGCCGCCGCTCTCAATCGCCGAACTGAGCTGGCTCGGCGCCAACCAGATGAACAGCGCCGCCGGGGAGACTTTTCGCTGCAGCGCGCAATTGTTTGTGTCCGAACTGCTGGCTTTACCGCAGGGGCGGGAACATTTACGGACGATGATCAACGACCTGGCGAACTGTTACAACTGGCAGACGGCCTTCCTACGGGCTTTTGCGCCCCATTTCGCAAATCAACTCGCCGTCGAGAAGTGGTGGACGTTGCAGGTCGTGCATTTCGTCGGTCGCGATCCCATGAACCTCTGGACGGGGGCCGAAAGCTGGCAGAAGCTCGCGGACCTTTTGCGCACCAGCGTCGCCGTCCGGCGCACGAGCGCCGAAATGCCCGCCCATGTGGATGTCACTCTGCAGGCCATCATTCGGGAGTGGGAACCACTGCGCCAGACGCCAACCATCCGCAGCAAAATCAACGAACTTGAACTGGCACAGCTGCGGGTCGCCCCGGAGTTCATGGTGCTCGTGGACGACTATCGCCGCGCGCTCACGGCGTATCTCGAGCGCCGCGAGCGGGCAACCTCCACGCTTGCTCGACTCTGGCTGTTCACGCCCGGGGTGGCCAAGGTTGTCGGCGAGACGGTCCAGCAGCTCGATGACCTCGATCGTCGGCGTGCCGCCCTTCAGCCAAAGGCCGGCACCCCACAACCGCGGGCACTGGTTACGCCCGGCAAGTAAAAGCCCGGCAAATTTTGAATAGAATGCCGATTTATCGGTCAACTTGACAGCCGGACGTTCGAACCTATAGTGCGCTACGGAAAAAAATGGACACCGATACCCAGTCAACAGCAAGTGACGAACCGCCCCCAGCGGCTCGTGCGAACACGTTGAAACAGTTTTCCCCGGCTGGCCGCGGCTTCTGGTCCGCCGTGGCCGACGCCGACTGGAACAACTGGCACTGGCAGCTAAAGCACCGCATCACCACACTGGAACAACTGGTGCGTTTGATGCCAACCCTCTCGCCGGCAGAATATGCCGGGACACAGCTGGCCAACCACAAGCTCGCTCTCGCCATCACGCCGTATTTCTTCAATCTGATTGATCCGGCGGACGAGAACTGCCCGATCCGCCGCCAGGTCATTCCGCGCGTCGAGGAAACCCACACGGCCGCCTGGGAAATGAGCGATCCGTGCGGCGAGGATTCTCATGCGCCCGTGCCCGGTCTGGTCCATCGTTATCCCGACCGCGTGTTGTTCCTTGTCACCGACCGCTGTGCGTCCTATTGCCGCTATTGCACGCGTTCCCGGCTCGTGAGCAACGCCACGGGTTATGATTTTCACCCGCACTTCGATCAGCAGATCGCCTATATTCGTGAACACCCGGAAGTGCGCGACGTCCTGTTGAGCGGCGGCGACCCGCTGTTGTTAAGCGACGAGAAGCTGGAACATCTCCTGGCACAGTTGCGCGCGATTCCGCATGTCGAATTTCTCCGCATCGGCACGCGCATTCCAATTTTTCTGCCGCAACGCATCACCCCGGAGCTGTGCGCGATGCTGAAGAAATATCATCCGCTCTTCCTTAGCGTGCACACGAATCATCCGCGCGAGTTGACGACTGAAGTGCGCGAGGCCCTTGGGCGACTGGCCGATGCCGGCATCCCGCTGGGCAATCAATCCGTCCTGCTCAAGCAGGTCAACGACGACGTGACCGTGATGCGTGCGCTCGTGCAGAAGCTGCTGATGTGCCGCGTGAAGCCCTACTACATTTATCAGTGCGACCCGATCTCCGGCTCGGCGCATCTGCGCGCCACCGTCGCGAAAGGTTTGGAAATCATGGAAGGCTTGCGCGGACACACCACGGGCTACGCCGTGCCGCAGTATGTGATTGATGCCCCCGGCGGCGGGGGCAAAGTGCCGATCAGCCCCGAGTACGTCCTGAGTCGCGCCGCCGACCGCGTCGTAATTCGAAATTACGAAGGCAAAGTCTTTGAGTATGTCGAAGGCGCGCGGCCCGCTCCGCGCTACAAGCCTTCGGAAGACTTCGTTGTACCCGAGGTTGTCTGATCGTCATTTGGCCACTGGCCCAATGAAGTGAGCGCATACCGCGCCGCCGACCTGCGCGACCGGCAAGGAATTCTAAGGACCAGACTTGGGCTCACAGTCCGGCGCTGTTGGGGGGCATCCCCAATTTTGGAACGCCCGCGCCGGTTGACTTGCCCCGGCGCTTTGTTAGCGTGACGGCGCGTCATGTCGAAGAAATCGTTCGCCCGTCTCACCCGCATCGTCACCGGCACTTTCGGTTACGGGAAGGAGGACGGCTTTTCGCTGGAAACGAGCCTCACGAAGTTTGAACAGTTCGTTCACTTCTGGGTGCTCGTGTGGAGCAGCTTCGTGCGCAATCGTTGTCCCGTCCGGGCGGCGGCGCTTTCCTACACCACGCTCCTGGCGTTCGTTCCGATGCTGGCGGTGGCCATGAGCCTGAGCACTTTCCTGCTCAAGTCAAAAGGCGAAGAGCAGATTGGCGCGTTCATCGAACAGTTCATCGCGTACGTGGTCCCCGATGCGCCCAATCTGACAAACTCCTCGCCGGGTGAGTTTGAATCCCTTACCGGGCCCGCCAACGCGCCGGCAGCAGGCGAAACCTCCCCGACGAACATGATCAGCGCCGCCCAAGTTGTGAATACCAACGCGACAACTGCCGTGGCAACCTCATCGCTGGCGAAAGATGCCCGGGTGGTGGCGGCCACCGCTCGCGGGGCGGCGAAGATCAGACAATTTCTCCAACGGGCCAACAGCGGCACGCTCGGTACGTTGGGCGGGTTGTTTCTGTTCTGGACGGCGATCATGATGCTCATTCGCATCGAGGAAACGTTCAATGACATCTGGGGCGTAACTCAGGGACGCGATTGGTGGCCGCGGATCACCAATTACTTTTTCGCGATCGTGTTCGGGCCGGTGCTGCTCATCACGGCGATTGGACTCGCTGGCGGCGCCCATTTTCAGAAGACCCGGAATCTCCTGGGCTTGATGCCATTCTTCGAGCCGGTTGTCTCCCAATTGCTTCCAGTGGTAATGATCTCGATGACCTTTGCGGTGTTATACAAATTGATGCCGAATACGAAGGTGCGCTTCAGCGCGGCGTTTGTGGGTGGGCTGCTGGCCGGAACGACCTGGCACATTTTCAACCTGGTCAGTCTTCGCCTTGGCTCCAGCGCCATGACCGCGCACACACTTTACGCTGGCTTCGCGCTCGTGCCGTTGCTGATGGTGGGACTCTACGTGGTCTGGGTGATCGTGTTGTTTGGTGCGCAGGTCGCGTACGCGTTCCAGAATCGCGAGTCCTATCTCCAGGAGCGCATTGCCGAGAACGTGAACCAGCGCGGGCGCGAGTTTGTCGCGTTGCGGTTGATGACCTGCATCGGCCAGAATTTTCAGCGCGGCTTGCCGCCTGCTTCCGTGCCGCAGATGTCCCGCGAACTGGGGATTCCCTCAAAACTCGTACAGCAGGTGTTGCAGACCTTGCTGGCGGCGCGACTCGTGGTGGAAGTTCATGGCCTGGAAGTCGGCTACGCGCCGGCGCGACCGCTGGACACGATCAACTGTCACCACCTTCTGCTCGCCATGCGCGCGACGCAGGGACAGGAATTGATCACGCGCGAAGAACCCGTGCGCGAGGAAGTCTTCGGCGAGTTCGCGCGCATCCAGGCGGCCGAGAAAGCCGCGGCCACCACGGTGACGATGCTGGCGCTCGTGAATCGGGCCCAGGCCCGGGTGGCACTTGCCGCACCGCCCCAACCCACTGCGGAAACCGAGACCTTGACCCCAGTGGTCGAAATGACTGAGTTGCCGCAGGAGCCCGCGAGCGCAACTTCGCTCGAGTTGACCGACGACGCGCCGAAAGCCGAAACTCCACCCATTTCCATTCCCACTGCGCTCTCCGTGGCGGCAGTCAAGAACCCTGAACCGGAAGCAGAACCTGGTTTTCCATTATGATCATCGGCATCCCGAAAGAGATCAAAGAACACGAATACCGCGTGGCGCTGCTGCCTTCGGCGGCTTATCAACTCATCAAACGCGGTCACACGGTCGTGGTGGAACGCGGCGCCGGAGTCGGTGCGGGCTATCCCGACCTCGAATACGAACACGCCGGTGCGAAGCTCGTGGCGGCTCATGCGGCGCTGTTTGAACAGGCCGATCTGATCGTGAAAGTCAAAGAACCGCTGCCGGCTGAATACTCGCTGCTCCGTCCGGGGCAGCTGCTGTTCACCTATCTCCACCTCGCCGCCAGCAAACCGCTCACGGAGGCGCTCCTTAAGTCCGGCGCCACGTGCATCGCCTACGAGACTATCGAAGTAAACCGTCGCCTGCCGCTGCTCGAACCAATGAGCGAAATCGCCGGCCGCATGAGCGTGCTCGTGGGTGGTTATTTTCTGGCAAAACATTTCGGCGGCAGCGGCGTCCTGTTGGGCGGCGTGCCGGGGGTACTGCCGGGGAAAGTCGTGGTGCTGGGCGGCGGCGCCTCCGGCATCAACGCGGCGCGCATGGCTCAGGGCCTGGGCGCGGACGTGACGATTCTTGAAGTGGATTTGGAGCGCATGCGCTTTCTCGACATCACCCTGCACACGGCGCACACCCTCTATTCCAGCGAGGCGCACCTGATGGATTTGTTGCCGGAGGTGGATTTGCTCGTCGGCGCCGTGCTCGTGCCTGGCGCGCTGGCGCCCAAGCTCATCAACCGCGAAATGCTCGCCCGGATGCGGCCCGGCAGCGTTCTGGTGGACATCGCAATTGATCAAGGCGGTTGCGCCGAAACCTCGCGAGCAACCACGCATCAAAATCCGGTGTACGTCGAGGAAGGCGTGACCCACTATTGCGTGGCGAACATGCCTGGCGCCTACGCGCGGACCGCCACGCAGGCGCTGACCAACGTGACCTATCGTTACGTGGAGACGCTGGCGGATCTTGGCCTCGCGGAAGCCTGCCACAAACAACCCTCCTTGCTGGGCGGCATCAACGTGCTGGGGGGCAAGCTTACCCACAAAGCCGTGGCCGAAGCGCATGCGATGGATTGGTCCGCGCCGATGGTATAAGTGGATTTCGGCGTCCTCGCGGCAGGGCCAGTGCTGGCCCGGACCGCTGCCGGATGAATCCGGCGTTCCGCAGGTAGCGCAGGGTTGCGTCCGTTGCGCCGCGGACAGGGAACTCAACCTTTAGCCTTCCGCCTTCCGCCTTCCGCCTTTAGCCTTCCGCCATGCCCGCAATTGTCGTCAGCGGTTTGACCAAAACATTTCGCACCTACAAGAAGCAACCCGGCTTCGCGGGGGCGATTCGCGGCGTGTTCAAACGCCAATACGACCAGACCGTCGCGGTGGACAACGTCAGCTTCACGATCGAGCCTGGCGAACTCGTCGGCTTCCTCGGCCCGAACGGCGCCGGCAAGACCACCACGCTCAAAATGCTCGCCGGCCTGCTCTATCCCAGCAGGGGCGAGGCCCGCGTGCTGGGCCACGTCCCATGGGAACGCGACGATGCCTACCGCCGCCAGTTCGCCCTCTTGCTCGGGAACAAGAACCAGCTCTGGTGGGATTTGCCCGCGCGCGAATCGCTGGAGTTGAACGCGAAGATTTACGGCATCCCGCAAGACCGCTTCGAGCGGACTGTGGCCGAGATGACCGAGATGCTCAACGTTCGCGAGAAGCTTAATGTCAGCGTCCGCGAGCTTTCCCTGGGCGAACGCATGAAGATGGAGTTGATCGCCTCGCTGCTGCACCAACCCAAAGTCCTGCTCCTCGACGAGCCGACGATCGGCCTGGATGTGGTTTCGCAGAAAGTCGTGCGCGAGTTTCTCAAGCGCTACAACACCACCCGAAAGACCACCATCCTGCTCACCAGCCACTACATGGCCGACATCCAGGCCCTCTGCGAGCGCGTCATCATTATTGACCACGGCAAAATCTCCTTCGACGGCCGTCTCGATGAAGTCGTGGACCGTTTTGCCGATTTCAAACTGATCACCATTCACTGCGACGGCGCGGAGGGCGGGTCGGATGAGAGTCTGGAAAAATATGGTGAACTTGTGGAGCGGGTGCCCGGCAGCATCAAACTCAAAGTCAAACGCGATCGCGTCATACCCGTCTGCAAAGCGTTACTCGATGAACTCCCCGTGCGCGACATTGACATTGAGGAAGTTCCCATCGAAGACGTAATTCGCCAGCTTTTTGCGCGATAATCAACCACGGATGGAACACGGATGTTGAACCACAGAGACGCGGAGACACCGAGTTGAACCGCGAAATACGCGAACCACGCGAAACTTTCTACCTCTCCTCGCCCAACGAGGAGAGGCCCGGCGTGAGGAGTTGAAAATTACCACGCGTGTCGCGCAGCAATGCACTTCATAATCTCTTCTGCATCTTCATGGGCTACAAAGCAACAGTTCGAGCGATGGAAGCTGCGCAACGCCGACAACAGCGCGATTCGCAACGCCGCCTCCGCGAATTGGAGCGTCAGACGAAAGAACGAGCAAAACTCTCGGCAATTGAACAAGCGCGGTTGGAAGTGGAGACTTTTGAGGGACAGCTTGAAGTGCTGGTGTCTGTCCACAAAGAGCAAGGTGAAGCGTGGGATTGGACATCGCTTGCGGCTGCATTGCCTCCACCCAGTCCGCAAAGGAATGCGCGTCACGAACACAAGGCGAAGCAGCGCGCAACGGTCTTGCCCGCTCATCAGCGGGATGCTTCACATGCTTTGATCGAGCAAGCACGATTGCGAGATGAGCAGGAGTTTCAGCAGGCGATGCTGTCCTATTCTCAACAGATGGCGGAATGGGAAAAACTCAAAACCTTGGCTCAACGAATTCTTGCGGGAGAAAACAAGGCACACACTGAAGCTTTGGTTGAGCTTAATCCATTCGCTGAAATGTCTGACCTCGGTTCGGCGATTCATTTCACCGTTCACAACACGAAGCTGGCTGAATGCGTGTTGGAGGTGAATGGTAAGCAGGCGATTCCCGCTGAGGTCAAGACGCTCACGTCGAGTGGAAAAGTTGCGATCAAGGCGATGCCCAAGGGTCGCTTCCACGAAATCTATCAGGACTACGTGTGTGGTTGCGTGTTGCGAGTGGCGCGCGAGATTTTCGCTCTCCTGCCCGTGGACGCATTGCTGGTTACGGCCTCGGTGGATTTGCTCGATCCGCGCACCGGTCAGATGATTGGGCAACCGGTTCTGTCAGTATTTATGCCGCGCACCGTTGTCGCGCGGCTCGACTTCGACAGGATTGATGCATCAGACGCGATGGAAAATTTCAAGCATCGCGGCGATTTCAAGGCGTCTCGCAAATCAGAAGCGTTCCAACCCATCATACCCCTGACACCCGCAGACATTGTGCAAGATTCAATCCAAGACATGGGATTTCACGACCTGTTTGCCAATGCTCAGAAGATGCGCGAGGAGTTAAAATCAAAAATCGCGGAATTAAGCCCGCGTGACGACAACACAATTCCACAAACTAGTCCATCGCTATGACAATTTTCTTTGCCATTCTGGCTCTGCTTGGCGGCGGGTTCGCAATCTTTGTTCTGATGAAGAACAAAAAGCTGGAAGCCGATTTGTTGCGCGTCCAGAGCGAGGCGCAAGCGTCCGTTGCCGCCATGCAGCAAGAGTCACAGTCTTCCGTCGCAGAAGCTCAGAAGCTCATTGACCAGCAATTTGTCGAGATGCAGCAGGAGGCGGAGCGCATCCGAAAGCACTACGAAGCGGAGTCACGCAAAATTCAGGAGGCCGCCGACGCCTTGGTTTCCAAGACGATCAAAGATTTTGAACCCCTTCGGAAATACGAAAAGCTTCGGGACGCAGAAGCTGAGGCACACCGTCAGCTTGCTGACGCTTTGAAAGAGGCAACCAGTTTGCAGGCGGAAGCGCAAAGCCTCTTGGAGCAGGCCAGGAACTCTGCGGCCGCAGAGCGGTCACAGGCGATACAGCGGGCCAAGGAAATCCGTGAGCAGGCTAACGCGCTTCTGAATCAAACAACGCGGGAAGCCGGACGCATCGTGGAGGCAGCCAATAAGCGCGCCGAACAAATCGGTGGCGATGCTTACATTGCTTTGCGTGACAAGCAAACACTGGATCAAGCAGTGAAGGCACTTTGGAATGTCGTCGAGGGCTATGGTGATCGCTACATCATTCCAACACGCAGTCTGCTGGATGAATTGGCAGCCGATTTCGGCCACACCGAAGCTGGTGAGGCGCTCAAGGTCGCACGCGAGCAATCACGACGCATGGTCGAGCAAAGGGAGGCTGCGGCCTGCAATTATGTGGAAACGGACCGCCGCGATAGGGCCAATCGGTTCGTAGTTGACGCCTTCAATGGTCGCGTGGATGCAATTCTCTCACGAACCAAGCACGATAATTTTGGAACTCTCGAACAAGAAATCCGCGACGCATTCGGTTTGGTGAACTTGAACGGCCTGGCGTTCAGAGATGCGCGCATCCTCCCGGTCTATCTTGATTCCCGACTGGCGGAATTGAAATTGGCGGTCGTCGTGCAGGAGTTGAAGCTCAGAGCGCGTGAGGAGCAGCGCCGAATCCAGGAGCAAATGCGGGAGGACGAGAAAGTTCGACGTGAACAAGAACGTGCAATCAAAGATGCTCAGGAGAAGGAAGAAGCCATCAAGAGTGCTTTGGAGAAGGCACGTCAGGAGGCGGAGCACTCATCAGCGCAAGAGCGCGCCAAGTTTGATGCCCGGATTGCGGAACTCAGCCAGCGGCTGGCGGAAGCGGAAGCCGTGAAACAGCGAGAGATTTCGATGGCACAACTGACGCGCGCGGGGAACGTGTACATCATTTCCAACATTGGCTCTTTCGGCAAAGAAGTTTTCAAGATCGGCATGACGCGTCGCCGCGAACCAATGGATCGCATCTGGGAATTAGGCGACGCTTCCGTGCCGTTCGAGTTCGATGTTCACGCGATGATTTACAGCGAGGATGCGCCCGCGTTGGAGCGGATGTTGCATGACGCATTCGATGACTTGCGGATCAACAAGGTAAATTACCGAAAAGAGTTTTTCCGCCTGCCGCTGGAGAGAATCAAAAGTCTCGTTGCCGACAAGGGGCTGAATGCCGCTTTCACGCTCGTCGCGGAGGCTCACGAATATCGGGAAACGAAAGCGCTGGAGAAAATGACACCCGAAGAGCGGGAGAAATATCACCTGCGCCGCGCAAACGGTGAGGACTTAGTTGCGGAGTAAGGCTTTTGAAAATTCCACTCCTCACCCCGGCCATCGTTGGGCGAGGAGAGGGTGAACTGTTCGCGTA
>JADLHS010000068.1 GCA_020848635.1 Limisphaerales bacterium | reverse complement strand
CCCGCGTTGATGAATCGGTTGGTGGCGCCGATCTCCTGATTCAGAAAGTGCGACCAGGTGCCGTCCGGCAACACGTATTCGCCCCAAACCACGGAGTCGCCCAGTACCACGATATTCGTCGGGGCCACCCGCTGCAGGCGTTGCTGGTAGAGCCAATAGTCCTTGCTCAAGGCGTAGGGGATGCGGTAATCCGCCCCGGTCGCGAAATGTTCGATTTTCTGCCATACCGACGGAGTCAGGGTAACAACGAGGAGAATGATGCCAAACGCCACGGCCCAATGGGGCAGGCGAAGCCGCACTTCGTTCACGAACGGAAGGTCCGGAGTGTCGGTTGGTTTCAATTCGGCCATGTCAAAATTGGAAATAGATGAACGCGCCACCACCGGAGGCACACAGACTCAAATACAGCACCATGAGCACCGCGACCCCCACCCGAATGGGAGCGGTTTGCAAGACCGCGCGGAAACGCGACTCGTACGTAAATTGATAAAGCCAGATCGCAGCCACGAGGATCAGCATGAGCGCGGGCATTTGTGGGTCTTGCCAGGCCGAAGTGAAGATCCGGTTCACAATCAGCAGCGCATCCGCCAGTGAATTGGCGCGGAAAAAAATCCACGCAAAGCAGACGAACATGAACACGCCCACCTGCTTCAACAACCGCGGCACGCGTTCCCGATAAAAACCCGACCGCTCCAGCTCGCGGGTGGTGATGATTCCTGCGGCATGAAGCGTCCCCCAGATCATGAAAGTCCAACTCGCCCCATGCCAGATGCCGGAGATGAAGAAGGTAATGAACAGGTTGCGGTAGGTTTGCAACAGGCCGCCACGATTCCCGCCCAGGGGAATGTAAACATAGTCCCGAAACCAGGAGGAGAGGCCAATGTGCCAGCGCGCCCAAAAGTCCCCGAGCCCGGTGGCGAGGTAGGGATTGTTGAAGTTCAAAATCAAATCAAAGCCCATGAGCTTCGCCACGCCGCGCGCCATGTCGGTGTAGCCGCTAAAGTCAAAGAAGATTTGCCAGGCAAATGCGAAGGTCGCCAAGATCAGCGCCGGGGCCGCAAACACCTTGGGATTGTCATAGACCCGTTCGACATAAAACGAGAGGTAGTTGGCCAGCGCGAGTTTCTTGAATAGCCCAACGAGAAAGAGCGAGGCGCCGTCGGTGAAATTCCGGAGGCGCACCGGCGGGAACTGGTGAAACTGCGGCAGCAGGTGTTTGGCGCGCTCAATTGGCCCGGCCATTAGTTGAGGAAAGAAACAGACAAAGGTCGCGAAGCGCACGAAGTTGCGCTCCCGTTGCACGTTCCCCAGGTAGAAATCAATTGTGTAGCTCAACGACTGAAAGGTGAAGAATGAGATGCCCACCGGCAGCAAGTAATCAAAGCCGAACGGCATCAGAGTGGACGGATCCGATAACTTCGCTGCGACGTGGAGCGAGGAGAAGACCGCGTTCAGATTCTCCACCGCGAAGCGGGCGTATTTGAAGAACAGCAGGAGAGCGAGGTTGTTGACGATACTGATGAGCAGCCAAATTCGGCGACTGCTGTAAAGCGCACCCAACGCCATCAGCAGCAATATCAGTCCGAGCACGAGCATCGTGGGCCGCAGCGTTGCCAGACCAAAAAGGGCCATGGCCAAGCAGCCCACGGTCGCCGCGGCAGAAACGATGAAAGCCACTTTGAGGACTCCGTCATCGAACCGCAACCGGGTGAGGCGGGCGAACACGTCGGTTGGCTGTC
Source organism: Limisphaerales bacterium (assembly GCA_020848635.1). Lineage (GTDB taxonomy): Bacteria > Verrucomicrobiota > Verrucomicrobiia > Limisphaerales > JADLHS01 > JADLHS01. The sequence goes on along the minus strand of JADLHS010000068.1, from coordinate 1,751 downwards.
CCGAGCGGGGGCAGTGATCCATTAACGCCACCAGACAGAAATCAAGCAACGTGGAATAAACCACGAGCAGGAGGTAATACGGATTCCACCAGCCATAGAAAAAATAGGAAGCCGCCGTGAGCCAGGGCAGCCACAGCCGGGTCTTTCGCAACGCGTAGAACCCCGGCAGAACGACCAGCATAAAGACCAGAAACGGCCAGGTGTGAAAGAGCATGACGCGTGGTCTTGGTTAATTCATCACCCGTGGCGCAACGTCACTTGGCTTTACTTTTCAACGATGCCAGCTCTGCCGCCGGAGCGCGCCGCACGCAGCGGAAACCGCAGTAGTCCGTGGAGAAACAGGCATCGCTATCCCCGGTCAATTCGCCTTGCCGTGCGAAACTGCGACTGGCATCCGGGCTGGATTTCCAACTGCCGCCGCGAATGACCCGTTTGACATCCTTGCCAGGGTTCGCCGGTCCGCGCGGATCAACCACCGGGCTTTCTTGGTAATAGCTGGAGCTGTAAATATCCTCGCACCACTCGGAAACGTTGCCGTAAATGTCATACAGGCCCCAGCGATTCGGTTGCTTCTGCCCCACTGGATGCGTCTTCTGATCGGCGTTGGCCGCAAACCAGGCATATTGCCGGAGCTTGTCTGGTTGGCCGAAGTCGAAAGGGCCCTCCGTTCCGGCCCGGGCCGCATATTCCCACTCCGCCTCGGTGGGCAGGCGATAACCGTTCGCGGCGTAATCGCAATCCCAGTCCATGGTTTTCTCGTTGTAACACGGCTGCAATCCTTCCAGGAGCGAACGTTCGTTACAGTATTGTTTGGCGTCGCGCCAGCGCACCCGCTCCAGAGGTTTCTTCGGACTATCCTGCCAATGGGAAGGATTGGGGAGTTGCACCTTCGCCATCAAGTCATGCGTCACCTCGAACTTGTCGATCAGGAATCCGCTGACTTGCACTTTGTGCGAAGGACGTTCGTCGGCATTTCCTTGAACGCTGCCCATGAGGAATTCGCCCCCTGGCAGCGCAACCATTTCGACGCCGGACTTGGTGACAATGTCAAAAGGGCTGGCAGCACTGCCTGGAACCGGGGCAACTGCGGGATCGGGACTCGCTCCGCTCGGAGAAGTTGCGTCGGGCCGGCCACACGAAGTCAGCACCGCCAGCGCGCTTGCAGTCAGCAGAAAGCAACAAACCCCTTTCGCCAGGAGAAATTTCATAACCCCGTAGCCGCCGCCATCAGTCGGCGCAACCGGAAGATAATGGCGCGGATGGACGTCAGCAGCTAACCGGCCTGGATTCGACCTCACCATTTACTCCTTCGTCTTTTGCGCGGGCCGGAACCAGGCGGATTCCTTGTTGCTCAATCCGTTTGTCGTCAGCATCACAAAGTCAGCCGCGGTGGCGTGGTTGAGATCCACCACCCCGTCACGCTCCGCCGAGACCGCGCAGAGGTTCCAGCCTGGAGCATACACGCCCACAATCTCGCAGGCGGCCTGAAACGTGCCCGACTTGGTTGGGTCGCCCTTGCTGGCCGGCCCGCGACTCAAAGTCACGTAACGACTGTCAGGCGACCAGTCCACGTGGTAGGTCTCGTTGGTGTGATCTTCAATCCGGAGCCGCCAATGGCCCACGGTGGGTCGGGCTGCCTCGAGATCAATCGGCGCCACCGCGATGTCATGGTCGCCAGAGCCCCAGGCGAGTTGTTTTCCATCCGGGCTCAAGCACGGGCGGCAACCGGGAATCTTCAAATTGACGATATT
>JADLHS010000067.1 GCA_020848635.1 Limisphaerales bacterium | reverse complement strand
CGTTCAAAAAATACTACGTGTCCTTCTACTCGGTCGGGCCGGCCGAGACCGCGTGGTCCAGCGTGCTGTCGTTCCGTCCCCAGTATCAGGGACTGCTTTACGCAACGGGCTTTGAGCCGGACGAGGCAAATCCCTATTCGCCGGGCAATCTCGCGGGCCAAGGGGCGACAGGACTTTGGAGCGTCAGTCAAGGCAACGCCGAGATCCAGCAAGCCACGAGCGCCCACGGCGTCCAAGCCGTGCAGGCCGGCGATTGCATCCTTGACGCATCCCTTACCGCCACCCAATCGGTGCTTTGGGTGGACGCGTTCTTCCTCGAATCGGGGCTGACCAATCTCCCCATCGTGCCGACGAACATTGCGAGCAGTCTGCTCTACTTCAGCTCCACCAGTGGCATTCTGGCGTTGGACGGCAATGGCACGGGCGGCGGAAAGTTCGAGTTGATCGCGCCCGCTTTCCCCACCAACGTCTTTGTGCGATTGACCATTCGGAACGACTACGTCAGCAAACGCTACGACGTGTGGATTGACGGCGTGCAGCGCCGCACCGGGTTGGGATTCAAGGACAATAGCGTGGTGAAATTTTCCGGTGCTCGCCGTCGCTCCGGGGCGACTGGGTTCATGGATGACTTCAGCGTTTCCACCTGGGGGTTGGATGCGGACAGTGACGGCGACGGTCTGGCGGACCTGGACGAGGCAAAGTTTTACGGATCGTATCCATTACTGGCCGACAGTGATGGCGACGGAGCGCTCGATGGGGAGGAAGTACGCGCGGGAACGGATCCGGGTGATCCGGTTTCGGCCTTCGCCCTGAAGCTCGCCTTGGACGCGCAGCGGAATGTTCGAATCAAAGTCCCGACCATCACGGGCTTGCAATACACATTGCAGCGACGCATGGCTCTGGGTGCGGGGAATTGGGAGGATGTGAACAGCGCCACGAATTTTCCGGGCGATGGCACGGTGAAGGAGTTTTTGCAGACGCCCGATGGCCAGAATTATTTTTATCGGGGCGTGATCATCAACCGCTGACTTCGCATGACTGAATCAAATCCACATTTGGACAGCGGCCGAAAGCGAAGCGCGCCGCCGAGTCTGGATACCCCCTTGCCACCGAAAAGCGATGTTGCCGCTTCGTTCTGCCGCCGCAAGTCAATAGCCTGGCCGCTGGGCCTGGGTCCGTTGGCAATTCTCTGTGCCTGCGTGTTGTCCGCTCGTGCCGCAACCACGGTGACCAATGGGCTGGTGGCGTATCTGAATTTCGACAACACGCTCGCGGGGCAGGCTGGAACGACGGTGAACGGTTTCGCTCAGGGGACGATTGGCTATGCCGTTGGCCGAGTTGGCAGCGCCGCACATCTGGTCACCTCGATGAATGGCACGACGAACAATTACATCAGCCTCGGCTACCCGAATGTGCTCCAGTTCGGCAGCGCGGGCATGGGCAACGCGGTTGATTTCTCGATTTCGTTTTGGGTTAACTACGCTCACTCCACGGATGATCAGCCGTTCATCAGCAACAAAGACTGGTTGAGCGGCGGGAACCCCGGCTGGGTGGTCGCGAGCCTTTCCGGCGGGAATTTCAAGTGGAACTATCGCGACGACGGAGGTTCTGCGCGCCGTGACGCCACCGCCGCGAATACGGTTCGCGACGGCACCTGGCATCAGATCGCCATTACCTTTGAGCGCGCCGGCAACGCCAGCATCTATGTGGATGGACAGTTGGCGAACACCACGAGCATCGCCCCGGACGCGGGATATCCCGTCGGCAGCGTGGACACCGCTGGCTTGGGCTACAAGCTCAACCTCGGCCAGGATGGTACCGGGGCTTACACCGACAACGGCAATGCCGAAATTGACTTCCTGATGGACGAACTCGGCCTCTGGAATCGCCTGCTGACGGCGGCGGAAGTCACGGAGATCTATAATAAGGGCGCTGCGGGCCGCAATCTCACCCAAGACCCCGTCGGGCCGCCGCTGAGCAGCGAAATCATCCTCGGCCCCTATGTAAAGTTTGTGACGCCCGATTCTGCGTCGGTCAACTGGCTCACCACAGCGACGAATTCGTCCATCGTGGAATTCGGCGAGACCAGCGGCTTGGGCAGCCGGGTCGAAAACCCCACCAGCACCACCAATCACACGCTAACGCTCACCGGGCTCAAACCGAAAACGAAATACTATTGCGTCGTCAAGCAACTCGTCAGCACGCAGGAAGTCGGTAGCGCGACCTTTGACTTTGAAACCGATTACAACTTCACGCCACCGCCCGCCCCAGCCGTAGCTTCGCCTTACCCGGTGGATTCGCTGACGGCGGTTTACGCCAGCGTGGCCCAGGGGATTCTGGACAACACTGGTCTGACGCGCGGTTACTGTCTGGACTACGGCTGCGGCGATGGCCGGCTCGCCTACGAACTCGCGCGCCGCTCGGATTTGAACATCATCGGCGTGGTCGAAGACGCAGCCACCGTCGCCCGGGCGCGGCAGGCACTGCAAGCTGCCGGGCTGTATGGCTCGCGCGTCACCATCATTCAAAGCCCGCTCGCGAAGCT
>JADLHS010000066.1 GCA_020848635.1 Limisphaerales bacterium | reverse complement strand
TGCCTTCGCCGACAAACATCCGTGGGTCGGCCAGGAGAACATCCGCCCGAAATCCATCGCGCGGGAGATGTTTGAATCGTTCCGTTCGTTTTCCGATTACATCCGCGATTACGAATTGCAGCGCGCCGAGGGCGTTCTGCTCCGCCATTTGAACCGGGTTTACAAAGTCCTCACCCAGAATGTTCCCGATGCGGCCAAGAACGATCAAGTCCGCGAGATGGAACTGTATCTCGGCTCGATGATCCGGCAGGTGGATTCGAGCCTGCTCGATGAGTGGGAGAAAATGCGCGATCCGAATTTCCAGCGCGCCGAAACCAAGGAAGTACGCCCCGCAGGCGCAGAGGAAGCCGACAAAGACATCACGCGCGACACCAAAGCGTTCACGGCGACGATCCGAAACCGCATCTTTGTTTTCCTGCGCGGGCTGGTGATCGGGGATTACGAAGCGGCCACTGCCAACCTTGCTGCCGGTGCCGGTAGGGCCGACCTGCCGGTCGGCTCGGAAGCGCTGCAGTGCGTCCCTACCGATGCAGAAGGAGACCCTTGGACCGCGGACCGGTTGCATGCGGCGGTGGAGGCCTACCATGTCGAGCATGAGCGGATTTGCCTGGAGCCGGAAGCGCGCAATGCGCGGCACACTTACGTGGTGCCGGCCGAAGACAAGAAGACTTGGCGCGTCCAGCAAATGCTCGTTGATCCGGAGGGTGACAACGACTGGGTGGCGGAATTCGAAGTGGACCTGGCGCAGTCCCGCGCTGCGGGCGAGCCTTGCCTGCAGTTGCGCCGCATCGGCAGTCTGGTTTAAGTCAAAGCCAGCCTAAATGGTTTTGACGCCTTGGATTTATCCACCCATCTTTCGCGGCATGTTATCGGTTATTCGAAATTTACTCCTGGTGACGGCGGTTGCGCTGTTGCCCACCGGCTGTACCACAATGCCCCCCCAATTGATTTATCCATCCACCAGCAAAACGAATGTCGTGGACAATTACCACGGCACGACGGTCGCCGACCCGTATCGCTGGTTGGAGGATGACAATGCGCCCGCCACGAAAGACTGGGTCGCGGCGCAGAACCGAGTCACGTGTGCTTACCTCAACGCCATTCCCGGCCGGACGGCGATCAAGGCGCGGCTCACGAAGTTGTGGAACTTCGAGCGTTATGGCGTGCCGTTCAAGGAGGGTGGGCGTTACTTCTATTCGCGCAACGACGGGCTGCAAAACCAAAGCGTGCTTTACACCGTCGAGACTCTCACCGCTCCTCCGCGCGTGTTGCTGGACCCAAACACGCTCTCGACCGATGGCACGGTGGCACTCACGGGCATGGCCGTCAGCGACGATGGCAACCTGCTCGCCTACGGCTTGTCAGCCTCCGGCTCGGACTGGGAGCAATGGAAAGTCCGCGATGTGCGCACGGGCCAGGATCTGGCCGATCACTTGGAATGGGTAAAATTTAGCGGAGCATCCTGGCGCAAGGATGGCCGTGGTTTCTATTACAGCCGTTACGACGCGCCCAAATCCGGCGACGCGCTCAAGGGCGTTAACAAGTTCCACAAACTCTATTTCCACCAGCTCGGGACGGAGCAAGTGGCGGACGCGCTGGTTTACGAGCGGAAGGACAAGCCGGATTGGGGCTTTGGCGGGCAGGTCACGGATGATGGTCGCTATCTGATCATCTCCGTCAGCGAGGGCACCGATCCGAAGAACCGCGTGCTCTACAAGGATTTGTCGGTGGCAGATGCGCCGGTGGTCGAGCTGTTGATGGATTTCGACGCGAGCTATGATTTCGTGGACAACGACGGGTCGGTGTTCTGGTTCAAGACCGATCTGGCCGCGCCACGCAGTCGCCTGATCGCGATTGATGTCACACAGCCAGGGCGCGCGAATTGGAAAGAAATCATCCCGCAGACCACGGACACCCTGCAAGGCGTGAGCGTGGTGAATCAGCAGTTCATCGCCGGCTACCTCAAGGATGCGCGGAGTGGGGTGAAAATTTTCACCTTGGCCGGCAAGCCGGTGCGAGACGTGGCGTTGCCCGGCCTGGGCACCGTCGGCGGCTTCAGCGGCAAGCGCGCCGACACGGAAGCATTCTTTAGTTATACCAGCTTCACGACGCCCGGGACCATTTACCGATACGATCTGCCGACCGGTCAAAGCACCATCTTCCGCCAGCCGCAATTGGATTTTGACGCGGCGGCCTATGAAACGAAACAGGTTTTCTACGCGAGCAAAGACGACACCCGCGTACCCATGTTCCTGGTTTACAAACGCGGGTTGAAACTTAACGGTCAGAACCCGACCCTGCTTTACGGCTACGGCGGATTCAACATCAGCCTTACACCGGGTTTCAGCGTTAGCCGCGCGGCGTGGCTGGAAATGGGTGGTGTTTATGCGCTCGCCAACCTGCGTGGCGGCGGCGAATACGGCGAGGACTGGCATCAAGCCGGCACCAAACTGCGCAAGCAAAACGTCTTCGATGACTTCATCGCGGCGGCGGAATGGCTCGTGGCGAACCACTATACCTCGTCCCAGAAGCTGGCGATCCAAGGCGGTAGCAATGGCGGGTTGCTGGTGGGCGCATGCCTGACGCAACGCCCGGAACTTTTCCGCGCGGCGCTGCCGGCGGTGGGCGTAATGGACATGCTACGCTTTCACAAGTTCACCATCGGCTGGGCATGGTGCAGCGATTACGGAAGTGCGGACAATGCGGACGAGTTCATGGCGCTCTATGCCTATTCGCCCTACCACAATCTCAAACCCGGCGTGCGCTATCCTGCGACGATGGTCACGACAGCGGACCACGACGACCGCGTGGTGCCCGCGCACAGCTTCAAGTTTGCCGCCCGGCTGCAGGCGTACCATCGCGGTCGGAATCCGGTGTTGATCCGTATTGATACAAAGGCCGGCCACGGCGCGGGAAAACCCACCACGAAACAGATCGAAGAAAAGGCCGATGAGCTGGCCTTCCTGACCCAGGAACTCGGGTTGAAGTTGCCGGCCACGGCCAAGAGGTAGGTGTCGGAGCAATCCAGTCTAGAGGAGTGCGTTCGCCTGACGAAGGGCACGCGGCGGGAAGCCCGAACTCCGGGCCGATGTTGAAACACCCCTCGACCAGAGCTGAAGCGCGGGAGTCGTCTCCTTGAAATTCAGGGAATCAATATCCTCAAGGCCTGGGGCACGACTTCCAACTGCCCGGGTGTGTAACCAATGAGTTCCCCGTCCGCTGCCACGGCCAGCGGCGGGTCCGCTTCCACCGTCACGCTGCGCGCGGAGAAATAGCGCAATTTGGAGTGTGACATGCGGCGGCCCCGACAAACCTGCCAGAGGAGGGCGATGGTGGCCCAGCGGCCGATTGCCTCGCACACATTCACGTCCAGCAGCCCATCATCAATGCATGCATCCGGCGCGAGCCGCATGCCCCCGCCGGCCATTTCCCCGTTGCTCACACAGACCAGCAGAAATCGCTTCTCCCAGGTCCGACCGTCAGCGGTCACGCGCATCCGCGGGGCGCGGTAGGTCCAGATGGCGCGAAGGGCACCCACCGGATAGGCCAAGCGTTGACCAAAGACGCGTTTGACCAGCGGGGTCGTCCGGTTCAACGATTCACCGGCGATGCCCACGGCCCCGAACAGCAGGGCGTAGCGCAACACCGGCGTCCCGCCCACCTGACAGCGGATTCGGATGGCATCCACGGTTCTTGTGCGGTTCCCCTGAAGCGCCAGACATGCCTGCGTGATGTCGTTGATGCCGCATTGCCGGGCGGCATCGTTCCCGGTGCCCAAGGGCACCACGCCCAGGACCGGGTTGGGGGCGCCGGACAGCAAGAGTCCGCTGGCCACCTCGAACAACGTTCCGTCGCCGCCGACCGCCACGACGACATCGCACTCACGAGCCAATGCTTGCGCGCAGCGGACGGCGTCGCCGGGGCCCGCCGTGAATCGCACTTCTGCTTGGATGCCGTCCTGACGGAATCGGTTTTGGAGTTCCGCCCACTGGGCCGAACAACGACCGGCGGCGGCGGCGGGGTTGATGATGAATCCGATTTGCTTCAGCATGGTTATGCCCGGCTGATTCGTTGTGTGGTCTGCGCTCGGCCCTTCCGCGAACTTGCGGGACTGGTCTTCGCCTCCCATGCGAGCGGCACCCAGTCCGAAACCCGCGTAAGTTTGGGGGGGCGGATTGTGGCCCGGTGCAGGATTGTTGAATTCCAGAGTGTTCATGGCTGTGAAACCTCACGGACCGGACTCGGGATTTGCAGATCAATCATCACCGGCAGGTGATCGCTGCCGACTTGCGGGCCGAGCTGTTTGTTGCGGATCCGGATTGAAGTCGAAACGAGGC
>JADLHS010000065.1 GCA_020848635.1 Limisphaerales bacterium | reverse complement strand
GGCAACGTGCTTTACGTCGGCTGGGTGGCGATGAAGCAGAAGAACCTGAACCTGCTCATCGGCAATTCCAGCGTGGCGCACATGGGCATGATTTTCCTCGGCATCGCGAGCCTGAACCTCATCGGCGTGACGGGCGCGGTGGTCATCATGATCGCGCACGGTTTCCTTGCGGCTCTGACGTTCGGCTTGAGCGGCTACATCTACAACCAGACCGGCACGCTCGAAATGAGCGAACTCGGAGGACTCGCGAAGAAACTGCGGTTCATCGGCGTGGCGTTCGTGATGGCGGCGATGGCGGGTTGCGGCTTGCCGGGCTTCCTGAATTTTGTGGGCGAGGTCAGCGTGTTCTTCGGCGCGTGGCAAGTTCCAGCGTTGCGCCTAGTGACGGTTCTGGCGGTTTGGGGGGCGTTGATCATCGGGGCGGTTTACATGTTGCGGGCAGTGCGGGCGGCGATGCATGGTGCGATGAACGATAAGTGGGCCAACCTCTCGGACGCGAACCTCTGGCGCAAGCTGCCCTACGCGGTATTGATAGCGAGCCTGCTGGTGTTCGGCTTCTTCCCAAAATTACTCACGGATAAAATCAAGCCGGTGACGGAACAGATCGTGAACATGGCGACGGCAAAACCCGCGACGCCGTCGGTGGTGGTGGCTGATCCTGGTAGCCGCGGACGTGAGTCTGCGCCATCTGATCAAACGGAAAGTCAGCGCCGACTAATGTCAGCGGCTACGGAACTAAAATGAATTTGTCTTTGATGTCATTGGAAATCTCGGTGGTGGCACTCGGCCTTGTGGTGCTGCTGGCGGATTTGTGGCTGCCCGTCGAGCGCAAGCGCGCGCTGGGTTACTTCGCAGCGGTGGCGCTCGCATTGCTTTTCCTGAATACTTTCACCAGCCATTGTAGTTGCAGCCTGGCGGACGGTCTGGCCAGCAGTGCTTCGGGCGGCATGTTCATCCAGGATGGTCTGTCCGTTTTCTTCAAGCGCTTCTTCCTGGTCGCGGCGGTAATCGTGCTAGTTCTCGCGGTCGAGTTTTCCGATCGCATTGCCACTGGCGTTTCGGAGTATTACTCGCTCATCGTCTTTGCTCTGGCGGGGATGCTGTTTGCCGCATCCGCGAATGATTTCGTGATGATGTTCGTTTCCATCGAACTGATCACGATCACGTTCTACGTGCTGACCAGTTTCACGCGAGGCAAGGTCGTGGCGCTAGAAGCGGGTGTGAAGTATTTGATTCTCGGCGCTCTCTCGTCGGCTTTCATGGTTTACGGTATCGCGCTGGTCTGGGGTATCAGCCAACAGTTCAATTTCACTGACCTCGCGGCCTATTCTGCGAAACATCCTGAACTCGCGTCTAACAAGGTTTTTCTCTTCGGCGTGCTGTTCGTCCTCGTCGGGCTGGGCTTCAAGATCGCCGCGTTTCCCTTCCAGATGTGGACGCCGGATGTTTATCAAGGCGCGCCCACGCCCACGACCGCGTTCCTGGCCATCGGCTCGAAGGCGGCAGGGTTTGTTCTGCTGCTGCGCTTTCTGTTCACCGCCATTCCGAGCATCACGGCACACTGGGATAAGTTACTTATCATCCTTTCTGCCATCACGATTCTCTACGGCAACCTGTGCGCGATCCCGCAGCGCAATCTGAAGCGGCTCCTTGGTTACTCAAGCATCGCGCATGCGGGCTACCTGCTCCTCGGCGTGGCGGCGCTAAGCAGCGCGGGGCAAGCGGCGGTGCTTTACTACTTGAGCGGCTATCTGTTCACGACGCTCGCGGCATTCACGGTTATCGCCCTTGTGATGCGGCATCTCGACAGCGAAGACATCAGCGGACTGGCGGGCTTAAACGAACGTTCCCCGCTGCTCGCTACGACCATGACGCTGGCGATGGTTTCGCTGGCCGGCATTCCGCCCTTGGCGGGGTTTTTTGGAAAATTCCTCCTGCTGAAGGCGGTCATCGAAAAAGCCCCGGCGAATCATGGCTATTACTGCCTCGCGTTCACGGCCCTTGGCGGGGTGGTGATTTCACTCTATTACTACTTTGGTGTCATTCGGGCGATCTATTGGAGCAAAGACGTCTCGAATCTCACGCCGATTCCGATGTCACGCCCAATGCGGCTGGCGGTGGTGATCTGCATTGCGGGGATGTTCTGGCTTGGTTTGTTCCCCGGCACCTTATTGACACTCGCGACGGCAGCGGTGTCCTCGCTTGGCTATTAGCACGGTCCCTTACGAACTGATTCATTCGTGGATGATCGCCAACCATTGGAGTTTTAGGGCCTCATCCCTCGGCGGTTTTCCCCGCAACCAGCCAAATTGATTCAGAACAAGCCCTCGCCGAGTTGTGCCATTAATCTGCGCCATGCCCACCCGAACTGCGCCATCACGTCACCTTTGGCACAACCGGTGATCGGTGGTCGCTTGTGCAATTACTCACAATCCCTCAGCAAATCAGGGGTTCTGCCTAGTTTAACGTCCATGGCACGCGCATAGCTTAAAGCATCTGGCTGTGTGTATCACGGCCACCAAACACATTATTTTATGGCAAAAGTCTTAGGCATTGATTTAGGGACGACGAACTCTTGCATGGCCGTTATGGAAGGCGGCGAGCCGCTCGTTTTGGAAAACTCCGAAGGCAAGCGCACCACCCCGTCCGTCGTCGCGTTCGCCAAAAGCGGCGAGCGTATTGTGGGGGATGCCGCCAAACGGCAAGCCGTCACCAACTCGCGCAATACGGTTTACTCCATCAAGCGCTTCATGGGGCGCAAATTCGATGAAGTGCAGGAAGAAATCAAACGCGTGCCGTACAAGGTGGTGAAAGCGGCGAACGGTGACGTGGCCGTCGAGGTCGAGGTGGACGGCAAGCCCAAGCAATTTTCCCCGCCTGAAATTTCCGCGATGATTCTCGCCAAACTCAAGGCCGACGCGGAAACCCGGCTCGGCGAGAAAGTCACGCAAGCGGTCATCACCGTCCCCGCCTACTTTAACGACTCGCAGCGTCAGGCCACCAAGGACGCAGGCCGCATCGCCGGCCTGGAAGTTCTGCGCATCATCAACGAACCCACCGCCGCGTCGCTCGCCTACGGCCTCGACAAGAAAAAAGACGAGAAGATCGCGGTCTATGACCTGGGCGGCGGCACGTTTGATATTTCGGTCCTGGAAATCGGCGACGGCGTCTTCGAGGTGAAAGCCACGAACGGCGATACGCATCTCGGCGGTGATGACTGGGACAACACGCTCATGGACTGGATTCTCGATGAATTCAAGAAAGAGTCCGGCATGGATTTGCGCAAGCAACCCGACGCCCTCCAGCGCATCAAGGAAGAAGCCGAGAAAGCCAAAATTGCCCTCTCCAGCGCGCAGGTTTACGATATCAACCTGCCCTTCATCACGGCCGACGCCAGCGGGCCGAAGCACATTTCGACCAAGCTTACCCGGGCCAAGATGGAGCAGCTCACGGACGCGCTGTTCGAGCGCACGATTGCCCCCGTAAAAGCCTGCCTGAAGGATGCCGGCATTGCGGCGGAGAAAATTGACGAACTCGTGCTTGTCGGCGGAATGACCCGCATGCCGCGGGTGGTTGAAACAGCGCATGCGCTCGTCAACAAACCACCGCATCAAGGCGTGAACCCGGACGAAGTCGTCGCCATCGGCGCGGGCATTCAGGGTGGCGTGCTCAAGGGCGAAGTGAAAGACGTGCTCCTGCTCGATGTGACGCCGTTGTCGCTCGGCATCGAAACCCTGGGGGGCGTGTTCACCAAACTGATTGAACGCAACACCACGATTCCTTCGCGCAAGTCGGAAATTTTCTCGACCGCCAGCGACAACCAGCCGGGCGTGGAGATTCACGTCTTGCAGGGCGAACGCCAATTTGCCAAAGACAACAAAACTGCCGGCAAGTTCCAGCTCGCGGATATTCCGCCGGCCCCGCGCGGCGTACCGCAGATTGAAGTGACGTTCGACATTGACGCCAACGGCATCTTACACGTCGGCGCAAAAGACCTCGGCACCGGCAAGGAGCAGAAAATCACCATCTCGGCCAGCAGCGGCCTTTCCAAGGACGAAATCGAGAAGATGCGGAAGGACGCCGAGTTGCACGCTGACGAGGACAAGCAGAAGAAGGAAGAAATCGAGACGCGCAACGAAGCCGACAATGCGGTGTATCGCTCCGAGAAGATGCTCAAGGATAACGCCGATAAAGTTTCCGGCGACGACAAGGGCAAGCTCGAAAGCGCCATCAACGCCGTGAAAGAAGCGCTCAAGGGCAGCGACAATGCGGCCATCAAGTCCGCGAGCGAGAAGCTCAACGAGACGAGTCAGACCATTGGCGCCGAGCTTTACAAGGCGGCGGCCGCAAATGCCCAGGCAGACAAAACAAAATCCGGCCCGAGCGGCGGCGAACCCAAGCCCCAGGAGAAGGCGGACCAGAAGGATGAAAGTCCGATCATTGATGCCGAAGTTGTGGACGAGAAGAAATAACTCCGCCGGCCATCAAAGCCCACAATATTTTCCCGCCGCTCGGGCGGCGGGATTTGCTTACAGTAAACAAACAAACAAACAAAACCGAAACTATGGCACTTAACGTCAAACCCCTCGGCGACCGCGTTCTCGTGGAAGCAGTCGAAGAGAAGGAAACCAAAAAGGGTGGAATCATTATTCCCGATTCCGCCAAGGAAAAACCCACGGAAAGCATCATCATCGCCCTCGGCACGGGCAAAACCGACGAGGACGGAAAGAAAGTTCCGTTTGAAGTCAAAAAGGGCGACCGCGTCCTGGTCAGCAAATACGGCGGCACCGAAATCAAACTCGATGGCAAGGAATATAAAATCCTCAACACGGACGACATTCTCGCCGTGCTTGGTTAATCCGTCTCGCAAAGATCCACAAACTAAACATCAACTAAAACTATGGCAGCAAAACAATTATTGTTCGATGAAGCCGCACGGCAGGCAATCCTGCGCGGCGTGAGCAAACTCTCGCGCGCGGTCGTCGCCACCCTCGGCCCGAAAGGCCGCAACGTCGTGCTCGACAAGAAATTCGGCTCCCCCACCGTCACCAAAGACGGTGTGACCGTGGCGAAGGAAATTGAACTGGAAGACCCGTACGAAAACATGGGCGCTCAGATGGTTCGCGAAGTCGCGAGCAAAACCAGCGACAACGCGGGCGACGGCACCACGACCGCCACCGTGCTGGCGGAGTCCATCTATCGCGAGGGCCTCAAGTTCGTCACCTCCGGGGCGAATCCCATTGGGATTCAGCGCGGCATCAACAAGGCCGTCGAAGCCGCTGTTGCGCATCTCGACAAGATCGCCAAGAAGGTCAAGGACAAGGAAGAGATCAAGCAGGTCGCGACCGTGTCCGCGAACTGGGACGCCACCATCGGCGAAATCATCGCCGATGCCATGGACAAAGTGGGCAAAGATGGCACGATCACGGTTGAGGAAGCCAAGACCATCGAAACCACCCTCGAAGTCGTCGAGGGAATGCAGTTCGACAAGGGCTATCTCTCACCTTACTTCGTCACGAATGCGGAAGCGATGGAAGCGAAACTCGAAGATTGCTACATCCTCAACTACGAAAAGAAGATCAGTTCGCTGAAGGATCTGCTCCCGATTCTGGAGAAGGTCGCCAAGCTCGGCAAACCGCTGCTCATCATCTCCGAAGATGTCGAAGGCGAAGCCCTCGCCACCCTCGTGGTGAACAAACTGCGCGGCACCATCAACGTCTGCGCCGTGAAGGCCCCGGGCTTCGGCGATCGCCGCAAGTCCATGATGGAAGACATTGCCATCCTCACCGGCGGCAAGTGTATCACCGAAGACCTCGGGCTCAAGCTCGAGAACATCGGCCTCGAAGACCTCGGACGCGCCAAGAGCGTGGTCGTGGACAAGGAAAACACCACCATTGTTGAAGGCAACGGCAAGTCCTCTGAAATCCAGGGCCGCGTGAATCAAATCCGCCGCCAGATCGAAGAGACCACCAGCGACTACGACAAAGAGAAGCTCCAAGAACGCCTGGCAAAGCTCGCCGGCGGTGTGGCCGTCATCAACGTCGGTGCCGCCACCGAATCCGAGATGAAAGAAAAGAAAGCCCGCGTCGAAGACGCCCTGCACGCTACCCGCGCAGCCGTCGAAGAAGGCATCGTGGCTGGTGGTGGTGTTGCATTGATCCGCTGCATCGCGGCGATCGAGGCCGTGAAAGGCTCGAACGAAGATGAAGCCATCGGCGTCAGCATCGTGAAGCGCGCGGTCGAGTCTCCGCTCCGCGCCCTCGCGGCGAACGGCGGCGTCGAAGGCAGCGTCATCGTCGAACACGTCAAGAAGAGCAAAGGCAACGAAGGCTACAATGTCGCCACGGGCGAATATGAAGACCTCGTCAAAGCGGGTGTGGTTGACCCCAAGAAGGTCACCCGCTCCGCGCTGCAAAACGCGGCGTCCATCGCCGGTCTGCTCCTAACCACGGAGTGCCTCATCACCGAGCTCCCGGAGAAGGAAAAGCCCGCTCCGGCTGGTCATGGTGCCCCTGACATGGGCGGCATGGGCGGTTACTAATCCGTTCAGATTCGACACAATCGAATCAATCATTGGCGCGGCCAGGCAACTGGCCGCGCTTTTCATTTCGCCGGGCACTATTCATAAGCCGGTTTTAGTCTTCCATCGCGGCCCGAAAAATTTGTCGCTTGCGGGTGTAGAGAACCGACGGCTACGGTGTTCCGGTGAACTTGGAAGATCATCTGGGGGACATCATCCGCAAAGCGCGCATGATGAGCAACACTTCCCCCGCGGTAGCCGCCCGCGCCGCCGGATTGACCGAAGCCGACCTGTCCGGACTGGAGGAATCGGGAGTTTATGCCAACCGACCAAACTTCAACACGCTCGCGAGGGCGATTGGCCTGCACCCCGGAAATCTTCAAACCATCGCCAACGGCTGGCTGCCGAGCAAAAAGGACTTGAACCGCTGGCGAGAACTACGCGTGTTCACGACCGCAGGCAACGGCATCACCGTGAACTGCTATCTTGCATGGGATGGAGTTACGCGCGATGCGGCGCTGTTCGACACGGGATTTGATGTGTCCCCCGTACTGGAGACGATCGCGGCAAACCACCTCGAATTGAGTCATGTCTTCATCACGCACTCGCATTCTGACCACATCGCGGGCTTGGGAACCATTCGTGCGTCCTTGCCAGCCGCGAAAGTGCATTCCAGTTCCAAAAATGCCCCCCTGGAACAGCGCAACATAACCGGCGAGTGCGTCCAGTTAGGCCAACTGCGCATCACCCACCGCGCGACGCCGGGCCATGCGGAGGACGGCGTGACCTACATCGTCAGCAACTGGCCGGACCACGCACCCCAAGTGGCTATCGTCGGCGACACGATTTTCGCCGGTTCGATGGGTGGCGGAAATAACGCGTGGGAGCTGGCGCGGTCAAAAGTGCGCGAGGAAATACTCACCCTGCCAGCGGAGACATTGATCTGCGCCGGCCATGGCCCCCTGACCACGGTGGCCGAGGAAAAGGCGAACAATCCGTTCTTTGGTTGAAGCCCGCGTAACCCGCCGCGCCCGCGCCGACACCCGCAACCCAAGCATTTGTCATCCTCACACAGACTTCCCTACCAGCGGGATTGCCGCAGCCGCTTTGGCCGGTCGCG
>JADLHS010000064.1 GCA_020848635.1 Limisphaerales bacterium | reverse complement strand
CCTGCCGCTCTATCCGGACATGTCGGAAGCGGACGTCACCTACGCATGCGACACGTTGAAGCACATTATCGCGGCCAACCTGTGCGTGGGACGCGGAGTCGATTCCGCCGCGGTAAAATGAACAGCCGAGTGCAGGCCGCTTTGTGGCGTGCCGCCCGACCAAACCAGGCAGGGACGCGTTGCCGTACGTCCCACAACAATAACCGATGTTCACCTGCCCGCTGTTTCCGCAGTCCTGCCTATTTCGCGGTTGGCTGTTCGGTTTTCAGCCAGCAGTCCGTGCTCCTCTAAAGATGTCTAAACGATTGTTCGATCTATTCTTCTCGGTGGTCGGGCTTCTGGTCCTCAGTCCGTTGCTCTTGCTGTTGGCCGTATGGGTGAAAGCATCCGATGGCGGGTCCGTTTTCTTCCGGCAACTCCGCATTGGCCAAGACGGAAGCCCGTTCCACATCGTCAAGTTTCGAACCATGGTTCAGAACGCGGAACAGTTCGGCCTGAGCGTGACCCGTGACGGCGATGCACGCATAACGCGGGTCGGGCGGTTCTTGCGGAAAACAAAACTGGACGAGTTGCCACAACTCTGGAACGTGCTGGTGGGCGACATGAGCTTCGTCGGTCCACGCCCGGAGGTTGCCCGCTACGTCGAGCATTACACGGCGGAACAGAAGCGTGTCCTCACCCTCAAGCCGGGAATCACAGACCTCGCCACGCTGACATTTCGCCGCGAGGAAGAGCTGCTGAGGACGGCGGGCAGAAGACGGAGGACGGAGGACGGAGAGCGAGAAGCCGCCGATGTCGAAGCATTTTACATGGAACACTGCGTGCCGCGCAAAATCGAACTGAACCTCGCCTACGCGGACACCGCCAATGTCTGGGAGGATTTCAAGATAATTCTCCGGACGTTGCGGCTCTTGCTGGGCACGGAGTTCAGAGGACAGAGCGCAACGGACGGAGGAGAGCATGAGTGAGCCAATACTATCGTTTCGAGATTTGCATGTTTACCAGGTGGCTTTTGAACTGCAGCAGCGAATTTTCAAAACCTCGAAGTCCTTTCCGAAGGAAGAAACGTTTTCGCTGACTGACCAGATCCGGCGGGCCTCCCGGTCGGTGGGTGTGAATATCGCCGAGGCATGGCAGAAACGGCGTTATTCGGCTCACTTTGTGAACAAACTGTCTGATGCCGATGGGGAACAGGCGGAGCGTCAACATTGGATTGCGACCGCATTCGCCTGCAACTAGATCTCGGAAACGGAGCAGAACTCCATGCTCTCCCAATGTGAGGACATCAGTCGAAAACTCGGCAAGATGATGGCCGAACCTGAGAAGTGGTGTGCTCACCATTGATCCGTCATCCGTCCACTGTTCACCGTCATCCGTTCTCATTCCGTGAACCAATTTTTTGCTCCGCTCGCCGAACCGGTCGGCGCCGTCTGGTTACTGATGGCCCTGGCGGTGACTTGGTTGCTTTGGCGCCGCCAATGGCGCAGCGCGCTGTGGTTGGGCTTGCCGACGGTCCTGCTCTTTTTCGTCGGCAGCACATCCGTGGCGGAAATGCTCGTCGGCGCCGAGGAAAAACCGTGGGTTGCTGGGCAGAGGGCGGCCAGGCCGGGTAGGGACGCGCTGCCGCGCGTCCCAGCCAACCGGCAGGTCGGCCCTACCAATTCTCCCAGTTCCCAGCTCCCAGCTCCCAGCTCCTTTCAGCTTTCAGCACCCACCGCCCCAGCCGACGCCGTTATCGCCCTAGGTGGCGGGCAGCGTGTTTCAGACCACGATGTGCTAGGGTTCGCCGTGAGCGACGGCGGCAGCCGCGTCCTCACGGCAATCGAGTTGGTGCGTTCGGGACAGGCCCGAACCCTGGTACTAGGTGGGAGTTGGCCCATGCCAGGCCAGCCGAATGTGCCCTCGATGTCCGTGGTTCAGGATTGGGTGATTTCCTGGGGCTTAACCATGGGCCCGGTGACGAACCTTGGAATATGTTTCAACACGCACGACGAAGCGGTCGCGTTTCGAAAACTGGCGCCGAGCCAAGGCTGGTTGCGAGTGCTGCTGGTTACCTCCGCCCTGCACTTGCAGCGCTCGGAGGCGTTGTTCCGGAAGCAGGGCATCTCGGTCACCCCGGTGGCCGCTGATTTCCAGGTGCAGGGGGTGTCGCAAGATTTGCCATTTAGTCCGTTTCCGCGTCAGCACCGGCTTCATCTCCTGACCCTTTATCTGCACGAGAAGATTGGTTGGTGGGTTTATCGCGTGCGCGGCTGGGTGTGACCCGCGCTCGGAAGACATGGGGGTTCGACGTCAACCGATCTGGTCATCCCCCCGATCCCAAGTCTCACTTGTGGTCATGCTGGTCCTGAAAGTGGATAGATACGGCTGAACGAAATGACCGATACTTACCCTCGGCAAATCAAACTGGTTTGCGCTTTGAAACAAATCAACGAATCAGCGTGTGCATTACCAGCATTGACCGGTCAGGCGCAGCGGTGGCGGTCTGGTCGGAGACTAGAGGGCTGTATGCCAGAACAACTAGCCGAAGCAGCTTCCGGGTGGAGCCCAGATACTCGGAATAACAAGTCTACCCAGCCGATGCCGGTTTTTAGCGAAGAGCTATGGACGTTGCAGTTCCCTCAAGGGAATTGATATGAATCAATCTCCGAATTCCAACTCAAGCAGCCGAACGCCGACTGCAGCGAACAAACTCTCCTCGGCGCCGGGCGAGAATGGTAATGGACCCAGGAAGGTCCACAACGGGCTGCGAGCGGCTGGTGGCCCCCTGCCTTCGATCACGTTCCGAAATGGGAATGGCCATGGGCCGCACGGTCGACCGGATGGCAGACTCCAAAAGCTGGGGTTGCGATCCACTCAATTCCTACGGCGAATCTTTCTGGCTACGCTCGCCGCGGGCATCCGGTTTGTCTGCCGCTGGCTCGCGTACCAGTTGCGATTCGATTTCTATGTTCCCGAAGCTTATCAGATTCAGTTGGACACTCATGCGTTGTGGGTGATCCCGTTGCAGTTGTTCTGGCTGCTGGTGTTCCACCAGTTCTCTGGCATCTTGAAATACTTCAGTCTACCGGAGATTCGCTGGTTGGCCTATGCGATGATGTTCTCCGCCCTCTCGCTATATGGTTTGCACTACTTCGACCTCGGATTCTCGCCGCCGAAGGGGGTTATCTTGGTTCAGAGCCTGCTTGGCTTCTTCGCCATCGGCGGCATGCGCTCGGCGTGGCGCATCGTTAACGAGCGCTACTTGTCGCGCCGTGACCATAGCTACCAGCGCAAACGCAAAATCGCGATCATCGGGGCCGGCGATGCCGGGGCCGACCTCGTCCGGGAGTTGTCTGCACGCCCCGACCTCGGTCTGGTTCCGGTCGCCTTTTTCGACGACAATCCGACGAAATGGGGTTCAGATATTCACGGCATCCCGGTCATGGGACCGCCGGATCAGATCCAGCGCAAGAAGGAGCAACTGGCCCTTGAAGAAGTGGTGATTGCGATGCCCTCCGCCCCCGCCCGACGAATAGGGGAGGTGGTCAGCCTCCTCCAGCAATCGAAACTGAAGTACGTGACAGTCCCGAGCATTGGCCAACTGACTTCTGGCACCGTCCAGATCAGCCAGTTGCGCCCGGTCAACATCGAGGACCTGCTCGGTCGTGAGCCCATTGATCTGCATTTGAACGAGATCGCAGGCATACTGGAAAACCGCACCATCTTGGTGACCGGCGCTGGCGGCAGCATTGGCAGCGAACTCTGTCGCCAAATTGCTGCGTTCCAGCCCCGGTGCCTCCTGCTGCTCGAGCAATCAGAGGTGCAGCTGTTCCAGATCGAGCAGCAACTCATCAAGCTCGGTTACGGCGCCATCATCGTGCCAATCATCGCCGATATTCTGGACAGGCCGCGGATGAACGATATCCTGCGGCGCTACCACCCCGCAGTGATTTTTCACGCCGCCGCCCACAAGCACGTGACGATGATGGAAATTCAGCCAGGCGAGGCAATTAAAAACAACTCCTTGGGCACTGCCGGCCTAGCCGCGCTAGCCTTCGCGCATGGGGTGGAACGGTTCGTCATGATTTCGACGGACAAAGCAGTCAATCCTACGAGCGTGATGGGCGCCAGCAAGCGCCTGGCTGAGGTGTTCCTCCAAGCGTTTGCCAAGGAATTTCCTGACCGTACGAAGTTCGCGGCGGTTCGGTTCGGTAACGTACTCGGATCGTCCGGCAGCGTAGTCCCGATCTTTGAACGGCAAATTGCCGAAGGTGGACCAATCACCGTCACCCATCCGGAAGTGGTGCGCTTTTTCATGACCATCCCCGAAGCCGTGGGGCTGGTGCTGCAGACCTGCACGCAAGGGGATGGCGGGGAAATCTTCGTTCTGGACATGGGCAAACCGGTGAAGATTGCCGAACTGGCCCGGCAGATGATCCGGCTGTCCGGGCTGGAACCGGATCACGACATCGCGATCCAATACGTCGGTCTGCGGCCGGGCGAAAAACTTTATGAGGAGCTGCATCATTTGCGGGCCAATTGCACCGGCACGGCCCACGCGCGCATCAAACGGCTGACCAGTGAGCCGGTGCCCCTCGGCGAGATCCGCGCGCAACTCCACGAGTTGAGTCAGGCCCTGTACACGGCCTCGCCGGACGAGCTTAAGTTCATGCTTCAGGAAATCCTGGAGGATTACACGCCGGCTATGTCTGCCGGTAACCACGGCCTCAAAGCCTTCACCCCAACCTTCAGCAAGCCGAATTTGTTTAGCGACCTGCCTACGAACGGTCGGCCGAACTCGAGTTCACCATTGGCCGCCTAGCGAACCTCAGGCGTTAGTGCAATAGCGCAGGAGGCGATGAGCGGGGTTTCTCATTCCAGCTCCAAAAACCTTTCGAGGTTTAGGCGACGACGTCCGGAGTTTCTAACTTATCCCTCGGAAAATCAGATTGCTGACCGAACTTATGCAGACACGTTCGAAGACTGTCTCTGGCCTGTTGGTCCGGGTCGCTTGGATTTTCAGTTGGATTTATTGCCTCAACTCGGCGCGTGGGCAGGATTACATCACCCCCAGCGACGTCATGCTGCCGCCCGAGGCCGCTTCGCAAGAGGCACTGGACGAGTCAGCCGCCAAGGCCAGTTTGCGGTTCCTCGGGCTCGACTTTTTTCCGCGCGCCGCTGTCAACGTGATCTACGACGACAACATCCTAATCTCCTCAACGAACAATCCGCTAAGTGACGTCCGATGGACGCTTTTGCCGGGTTTTGCCATTGCCGCAGGCGACCTCAGTCTATTTCTGTCAGGGCCGGTGACGCTGGCCGAAATCCGCAGTCTGCTCAACTACTCACTGCTGGATGACAGTTCCCGGCCGCAGCGGTATGTGGGAGTGGACTACGCTCCGGCGATTAACTTTTACACGGAAAATAGCAAATACAACGGGGTCGATCAAATTGCCGGGCTGGCGGCTGGTTACGCCTTCTCCCGCCTGGCCATTGGTCTGGATCAGGATTTCTTTAGTGGGGATGTGAAGAACAACGGGGTCGGTGACCTGGTCGCCGAATCGATCTTTAACACGCGGTTGCGGTTTCGGTACGAGTTGACAGATCGAAGCGACGCTGAAATTACTGGCCAGTACCATGCGCTCGCTTATGAGGATCCGCGTTACGAAAGCTACCAGGAATTCCGTAATGAGGACTGGTACGATCGGCTACTGGGCGCGCGGCTGCAGGTCGGTCTGGGCGCCGCGTTTGGGTTGGTGTTTCCTGAATCAAACCCTGACCAGACCTATCAGCAACTGCTGGTGCGCGGGCTTTATGTGGTTAGCGGGAAGCTGGACCTTAGAGGGACGGCAGGCATTGAGTTCCGGCAGTATGCCTCTGGCCAAACCGGCACCGTTGAGCCAGTCTTCACCCTATCAGCAACCTATCAGCCTAGGATTTCGACCTCGTTCACGCTGGAGGCGTATCGCCGGGAGGAGCCGTCTTTTGCCGGTGATTACAATTACATCTCGCTCGGTTTCGCGGCTGGCGTCCGGCAACAGTTGCTGGGCCGGCTTACCGCCAGCCTGAATGCCGGTTATGACAATGTTAATTATGTTCTGCTGACTTCGGGAATCAGCAACAACCGGTCGGACAATTACTACCCCATCCGGGCGAATCTGCAGTACGATGTCAACCGACACTTGGCGACCACGCTGTTCTTCGTTCACCTTCAGGACGCCTCAAGCATCGGACGTTACTCGTACGTGGATAATATGGTTGGTGCCCGGGTAAACTGGAACTATTAGTCGACTGTCGAATCGACGCGTCCGGCAACCCTCAACTCGTTGAAATCATGCTCCCAATAAAAGTTTTCTCCTTGCTGCTCATCGCCGTGACCTGGTCCATCACCGGGCGTGCCCTGGCCCAGACTCCCGACGCGAACCCACCCGCTGAACCGCCACCTAAAGCCGGGGATTCCGGAGTCATGACGGCCGCCTCACCCGAGTACATCCTCCGGCAGGGGGATGTGGTTACGGTCAAGGTTTACCAGGAGGACGATCTCGCCTCGGTGTCGCGGATCGGAAATAATGGCGCCATCACGATGCCGTTGCGGGGCTCCGTCAAGGTGGTCAGCAATAGTCTGGAAAAGGCCACCCTCATTATTCACGATCTCCTAGCGAAGGACTACCTAGTTGATCCCCAGGTTACCCTCAATGTGACCGAGTTCGCCAAACGCCGTTTCACCGTCCTCGGGCAGGTCCAGCGGCCCAACACTTACGATATGCCCGCGGATGATTCCGTCTCCCTGCTTCAGGCCATCGCCACCGCCGGCGGCTACACCCGGATTGGCAATCCGCGCAAAATTACCGTTCAGCGCACGGTCGGCACCGACAACCAGGTGATCAAGGTGGACGCCGAAGCCATGGCGTTGAACAAGAAAGAGAAACCGTTCTTAATCCTGCCGGATGACGTCATTGTCGTCGGCGAGAAATGGCTGTGATATGACTCCCTCAAACCCGCCCCCCGGCCCCAACCCCGCGCCCGCACCTCGGGAAAACCCCGGTTATGGCAATGGCTATGGCTATTCGTCCCAAAACTCCAGCGATTTTGCCCGGACGTGGCACGCCCTCCTCGAACGGGCTTGGGTCGTGGTTCTGACGACAGCGGTCCTGTTGGGGGTCGGTTATGCCTACCTCCGAAGCGCGCCCGTTCTTTATTCCTCAACCGCGACCATCCAGGCAGAAGATGATCAGCCGAACATTCTCAGAATGCAGGCCGTTCAGCGCCAAGACATCCAGGCTGTGGATTATCTGCAAACGGTGGCCCAGAGTCTTACCAGTCGTCCATTGCTCGAGCGGGTGGCTGAAACCAACCAACTCTGGACCGACCCCCGGTTCATAACCGCGCCCCAGAACGCTACCAATCGCGGCTGGGTCCTGAATGCATTCGAAAAGTTCTGGCCGTCCCCCCCACTTGCCCCCGCCCCTGCCACCAACCACGCTCGGATGCTGAATGCGCTTGGGAAAATGGTACAGGTCAAACTGCGCCGCGGCACCCGGCTGATTGATATCACAGTGACGCATCGCGATCCGGAGCTGACCGAGGTGATTGCCAATTCAATCTACACTGCCTACCTCAGCGCGCGCGCAGAGCGGGCGGACACGTCCATCGGTCAGGTGAACGACAGTCTCTCCAAGGAGGCGGAGCGTCTGCGCACCAAACTCGAACAGTCCGTGAACGCCCTCCAGACCTACAAGGAGAAGGCCAAGGCCGCTTCGCTGGATGATACTCAAAACACAGTGGTGACCAAGCTCAAGGAGTTGAGCACCAAGGCCACGGAAGCCAAATCGGTTCGCATCAGTAAAGAGACAGAGTATGCCCAGATTCTGAATCTGGGCACCAATATCGAAGCCCTCATGACGGTGCCCGCCGTGGCCGGGGATCCGACCGTGCTCGCGTTGCAAGCCAGTCTGACCCGGGCGGAGAACGATTTTGCCGGGTTGGGCAAGCGTTACAAAGAAAAACATCCCAAGTATATCCAGGCTACGACCCAGATTGCCGAACTGAGGGGCAGTGTTACCAATGCGGTCTTTAATGCCGTGAAAACTTTCAAGGCCGGCCTGGACAGCGCCAAGGCGGCCGAGCTGGCCCTTGATCAGGCCATGCAAACTCAGGAAGCCGCCGCGCTCGATTTGAGCAAGCTCGCCATTCAATACGGCGTGCTGGCGCGCGAAGTGGAATCGGATCGGGTTCTCTATGACGCCGTGCTCAAGGGCATGAAGGAGGCTTGGGTGACGAAAGAAACTCAACAGGGCGGAGTCATTCGCCTGGTCGAGCCCGCCCATCTTCCGGAGCTGCCGGTCTCGCCCCGAAAGACCGCCATCATGGCCATGTCCGGACTGGCTGGCATTTTCCTGGGCGTGCTCATCGTCATGGGTCTGCGGGTCGCCGATACTTCCATCAAGACCGTGGACGAGGCGGAGACGATCCTCGGTCTGTCCGTCTTCAGCGTGGTGCCGAACATGCGCGGACTGAAAAATGGCGATTCGCGAGTGGTGGTGTCGGAAGATGCCGGATCCGAGGCCGCCGAAGCCTTCCGTACGCTGCGGACCTCCTTTACCATGCTCGGTCGGGCGGAAGAACGACGGGTGTTTCTGTTTACCAGCGCCATGCCTTCGGAAGGCAAAACCTTCTGCTCGATCAATTACGCTGCCAGCCTGGCGCAGCTTGGCCGCAAAACCCTGCTGATCGACGCGGACTTACGCCGGCCCGCCGTCGAGGCCAACCTGCTCGGCCGCCAGACCAGCAGCGCAGGGATCACGGATTATCTTACTGGCCAGAAAAAGATCGATCAGGTTGTCCAGCCCACGAAGGTCGCCAACCTGTTTTTCATTGCCGGCGGTTCCATGGCCACCAATCCAGCTGAGTTGCTGGCCAAGGATGGCCTGACCGCGCTCATTCAGAATGCGCTTCAGGATTATGACCGCGTCGTGATCGATTCAGCCCCCATCAATGCCGTCAGCGACACGCTCCTGATGTGCAAGAACGTTCAAACGGTATGTCTGGTGGTGCGCGCGTCGTACACCTCGAGTCGCTATGTGTTCCGGTGCGTGCAACTGCTGCAAAGCGCCGAGGCGTCCCTCGCCGGCATTGTTCTAAATCGGATGCCCCAACGTCGCCGCGCCGGTTACGGCGCCTATTACGATTATCAGCACCATGGTAAGTACGGGAAGAACGGCGTTTATGGGAAGCACTGACCGGTTGGACGGCTAACTTCTGATTGCGCCTTCCACTTTTGAGAGATGAGCTGGACTGGAAGGAATCGCTGACCTCCGGCTCACTAGGCTAGGTCACCGACCCCGGCGAATTTTGGAAGCCATCGGCTGCCACTGGCAGCGGGTGGTGGCAACCAAGGGTCACAATCGGTCCGGTGACTTTCTGGATCCGTACTGAAAGTGAACTTTCTGTGCCTGGGCGGGCGCCGGACTCCACCCCGGACACCGTTGAAGAACTGAATGATCCCCAGTATTAGTCCCCCTCGCCTCTTGGCCAAGAAGCCAGTGCTCTCTCGGGAATCGGTCGTCGGTAAGGGTGCGAGTCGCGATGGGAGCAAGACCGCTCGGGTCTGGTGGTTGCGCGCGGCCTCGTTGTTGGCGATGGCTTACCTCGTAGCCTCCCAGGCGTTGCTCGATATCCAGGGGTGGTCTTCCACCGCATTCGGGTTTGCGGTGTTATTGGCTGGTGTCATGGTGGTGGGCCATCACTACGCGATGTGGAGACTCCGCTTGGGGAAGTGGCTCATCATTCCAGCTGTCTTCCTGAGCTTTTGTCTGTTGCGGTGTTTCTCGGGAGTCAAGGATACGTCACCGCTGGATGTATTCATACAACTGGCCAGCGCGTTTCTCGGTGGGATAGCTGTCGCTTTGGCCCTGAAGGCAGGGGTGCGTTTCAAGGAGTTGGTTTATGCCCAGGTGACCAGCAGCCTATTGCAGATTGTCCTCATTCTATCCGGCGTGGCCCCCGAACCACCGCCGGGTGAAGACTCGTTTCGTTATGCTGGCATCACAGGCAATGCTAATGTGCTTGCGCTCCAACTGACCCTCGGCGCTTGCATGATCTGGGTGCTGCCGCGTAAGGCCGGTGTGTTGCCCTGTGCCCTCGCCTTTGGGGCGGTGGCCTTTGCGCTGGCGGTGACCGGATCGCGCAAAGCGCTCCTGACCGGAGGCTTCTTCCTTCTTCTCGTGCTGGTTCAAACGCTAGCGCTCGTCCCCAGGAAGCGGCGGCGGCTCGTGGCAACCCTGGCAATCCTGGCCGGGAGCTTGGCCGCGTTTATCATAGTGCCTTGGGTTTCCCAAAACGGGCGGGAAATCGTGGCGGTCCAGCGAACCTTGGATTATGATGACAGCTCGTTCCGAACTCGAACCGAGATGATCCACCAGGGCCTCCAATTGTGGAAACAGGCGCCCTTGTTTGGCAACGGTCTCGATGCTTTCGGCGGGCTTTCCGGTCAGGGCACCTACGCCCACAACAATTACGTTGAACTGCTTTGCGACATCGGCCTGATAGGGACGCTCCTGTTCTACGCCTTGTATGTGCAGTTGCTGATTCGGGCGGCGCGGGCCCCCCGTTGGCTGGGGGTGTATTGCGGGATCTTCGTTCTGATGCTGCTCCTCGTAGATTTCGGCTACGTCAGCTACAAGAGTAAACAGGCGGTCATGATTCTGATGCTCCTGACCGTGATCCCAACTTCGCGCTATGCTTTCGAAGCCCAACTTCAACCCGGACACCATGAAGCCTTTGAGGTCGCGACCCCGAAGCCGGCCCCGCGGCGTTTCCTTTTGCGCGGTTAAGGGGGTGAAACACAAAGGCCCATGAAACCAACTTTCTTCCTGTTCCTCGTCAACTGGGCCTGCTTCGCCCAGCTGACACCGCTGGGCGCCATGCCGCGAGAATTTTTCGTGTCGCCCGGCGGGAGTGCGACCAACAGCGGCAACGAAACTGCGCCTTGCCCGTCGGTTGCCGTTGCGCTCAGTCGCGCCGTGGGCGGCGATATTATCACGTTGCTGCCCGGAAATTACTCCGAGCCGGTCGTCGTGGAACTTTCGGGAACGGCGGAGTTTCCCACGATCATTCGCAGCCAGCGCAAGTGGGACGCGATCATCCAAGGCTCCCCCGGGCACGGCATCTATGTCGCAGACGGAGTGACCAACGTGGTGATTGACGGCTTGCAGGTGGCCGGCGCGGGAATTGATGGCGTGAAGGTCGGCAGTTACGCCACCGTTCGCGACTGCTGGATCCACCACTCGAAGCACCAGGGCATCTCCGCCCATCGGACGCGCGGGACCTGCATCGAGCGCAATCTCGTCGAACATAACGGAACCGATCCGCATTTTGATCATGGGCTGTATGTCAGCGGCACCAATCTCGTCGTGCGGGGGAATGTGATCCGTTGGAACAAGACTTATGGTTGCCAGATCTATGTCGATCCCCCGGCCAGTTCGGCGGACTGTCGGTTTTACTGCAACCTCGTCTATGGCAACCCCCACGCGCTCACGGTGTGGTCGCCTACTGGCCAGACGAACTATGTTTTCAATAACACCCTGGTTTCCAAACAATTTGTCCTGATTGCGGATTACGGGATTCTCTGT
>JADLHS010000063.1 GCA_020848635.1 Limisphaerales bacterium | reverse complement strand
TGGCGGTGGAGGGTGTCCCCTGGAAACTCGGCGCCGAGCCAGCGGAAGCCACCGCGCCGCCGTTGTTGCCCATCAACATATTACCCAAGAACCAGTCGAACCCGAGGGCGCGCGTGTCGCTCTGCGTAATTTCGGTGAATTTGACTTTGATGTTCACCTGGGGCGGCGCCACATTGAGCACCTCGATCACCTGCTCGATCCGGTCCAAATCCTCCATCGTCGCGTATACGAGCAACTGACCCTTGCGGTCATTCCAGAACACGCTCTTTGGCGGAGTGGTCAAATCCACGCCCATGGTGGTGAAAAACTGTCGCACGGCCGCGCTCACCGATTCCATGGCATTGGTCGCCGTCAGACCGGCGATGCCCCCACCGCTAACTCCGCCGCCACCGCCTTGACTGCCGCCTTGACTGCCGCCACCCTGAGAAGAACCCCCGGTAACGCTGACGCGCGGAATAATAAGGGCACTGCCGCTCTGGCCGTTTGCACCGCCGCTGCTGCTGCTGCCGCCGCCGCCGCTGCTGCCGCTGCTGCCGCTGCTGCCGCCACCTTGACTGGTCGAAATATCACCAAATGCGGTGCCACCAACGCCCTGCAAGCCTTGCATGAAAGTATTGGGATCAACATTGTAGGTCCGCCACGCGAGGGGCGTGATTTCCTGGCCTTTCAACGAAACGACCACGGCGTAGTCCTCGATGGAGAATCGCAGGGGTTTTTCCGCCACTCGCTCCACCGCATTGAGCACGTCCCCGAGCCGGACATCGGTCAGCGGTGGATTGAGTTTGATCGAAATGGCGCCCACGTCCACGGACTCCGTCGGGGCAGAGGCCACCTGGAGCCCCGTCGCCGGATCAATCGCCACGGGGCCGCCAGCCGCTGGTGCTGGGGCGTTGGGATTGATGATGAAATTGATGCCCTTCTTTTCCGGATCCCGTTTGCGAGCCTCATCATTCAAGATGCGGACCACCTCACTCAAGGGCAGGCCATCGTACTGAACACTGTCAAACTTGATGGTATTGAGTTTGTGGATGATCACCTGGCGTCCCTTGCCGGTGTAAACCAGATTGGTGCTGTTGTAGGGATTGGGCACTGGCAGCTTAGCGCCCTTGGTTGGCCGTTCCCAAGCATCGGCGACTTCCAACATGGCCTGCCGGCTATCCTGGGTCTGCTTGTTCTTGCTGATGTTAAAACGGTATTCCTTGACCAACTCCTTGTAGTAGAACGCGCCGCGATTCGACGGATCGAGTTTGAGTGCGGCGTCCAACTTGAGCTCGGCCTCGTCCAGCTTTCCCGCCTCCAGCAACACCCGTCCGTCCTGCACCAACGTGTTGGCATCCACCTTCTCTTTGTTGGCCACGGCGACCTGCTCCAACGCGGCTGGTGAGGGATCCAGTCCGCGCCGCTCGGCGAGCACCCGATTGTTGGTGGCCTGGGCGGCAATCGCGGCGGCGTTGTCGGGGGCCACCTTGAGCACCCGCGCCAACTGCGTGGCCACTTCCTGATAATCGTCGCGTTTGCGGGCCTGCTCGGCCAGTTCCAGCCGAACCGTCACCAACCCTTGAACCGCCTCGGCCCCGTCGGGACCGGCCTTGGGGCCAATCTTGCCCGCCAATTCCACCGACTGGTCGTACAGCTTGGCCGCGTCAACCAAATCGTGACGCGCCATGGTTTCGCGGGCGTCGGCCAGTTTTTGGTGGAGGGTGATCTGGTCCGCCTGCCGGCGAACCGCGACGTTGATCGCGTCATCAACCGCCGCTGGCTGGGCCAGGGCGATGGAGGTGGCCGCCAGGAGAACGACGATGCCGAGGGAGGCTGCTGCTTTTGTCATGGGGTGACTTTGTTGCTTGCTGCTGATTAAATTATTTTACCGGTTCGCTTACGATCGGAACGGGCGTCTTTTTTTGATTCGCTTTCGCCAACACTACAAGTTCATTCTTGGTGATGGCAACGATATTGTAATCCTCGCCCCCCAATTTGAGCGCGCCGCCCACCCGCTGATTCGTCCACTTCTTGTTTTCGGGATCGTACTTGAGATCCACCGTGTAGCCGTCCTCACGCTTGAAGGGTTTGTCCTTGGCCAGGGTAGCCTTCTCGCCGGTGTCGGTCAGATCCAACAGAAGAACCGTACCGCCGTCCGCCGCGGTTTTCACTTCGCGAAGCTGAAAGGCGTCGTTCTTGTCCCCGACATTGACAAAATATTGTTTCTTTCGGCGCTTGGCCACCTCGGTGGAAGCCTCGCGCACGACGCCAATCACGTACCGCACCACGCCTGCATCATTGGTGGAGTCGCCGTCCCAGCTGACCTGGAAATAGAGCGGCGTCTGTTTGGTAACATCCAACGCCCGGGGGCCGATTTCTTCGCCAGTCTGCACCTTGATGATGCGGCCATCCGGCATTTTCTGCCACAGGACGGGATTGAAAACTTTGTTGGAGTTGGCCAGGTCCAGGCGGAGCCCGGCTTCCAGTCGCCCGAGCGTGACAGCCTGGGTGGAAAGATCGAGCGGAGCCAATGGTTTGGGGGGGAGATTGATAATGGCATCCGCCTTGGTGCGCAACTCGTCCCGCTCGCTGGAGATCATCACCGGCAACAAGGCCGCGCTCACCGCCAGAATCAGCAGGACGCCGCCGAGCACAATTTTTTCGTAATGTTTCTTGAGCAAGTCCATGCGGGCTATTTTTCCGGCAAAAGCTTCACCACTTGGAGGAGCATAACGACCTTGAGCTGCCGTTCTTTGACGAGAGTCTGCACGGCCGGCCTGGCCGCAGGCGCGGCCACGGCCATCGGCGGCGCCGTTGCCACGGGCCCGGCAGGGCGAGTCGGACGATCCTTGCCCCCAATTCCATACCGGCGGCTGAAGGCCAGATCCTGATTCATTTGCGACGGGGCCACGGGCGGAGCGGCATAATAAACCGGGGCCGCAGGCGCGTCCACATTCTCTGACATCACCGTCACGGCCGCCGGCTCCACGTTGATGCTCTTGACCAGCAAGCCATGCGGCGAGGCAGCCAGCCCCGACAGCACCGATGCGAGTTCCGGGGTAAAACAACGGAAGGTCACTTCGTATGGGGTGAGCACGGCCAGCTCGTTGGTCGTGGATTTTAATTCGAGATAATCGGCTGGGGGCCCGGAGTTG
The DNA here is from genome assembly GCA_020848635.1 of Limisphaerales bacterium. Classification (GTDB taxonomy): domain Bacteria; phylum Verrucomicrobiota; class Verrucomicrobiia; order Limisphaerales; family JADLHS01; genus JADLHS01. The sequence continues at coordinate 7,879 of JADLHS010000063.1, read as the reverse complement.
TCATCCACGGACACCCGCTCCCGCCGGATGCCGTCCAAAGCATTAATCTTGGCCAGATTCAAAATGCTGGCGATGGTCTTGACTTCCCCGAGTTGCACCGCCAGCGGCTGAAGGCTGCCGGCGGCGAATTGCACCCGGCCCAGATGGGCTTCAAACGAATATTTGTATTTCGGGGGCAGAATGACGCTGTTGTTCGTTGCTTCACGCTGCAACTGGTCAATGGTCTGCTGGAGAGCGGAGGAAAACTCCTTGCCCGAAACGTTGGTGCCCTCGGGGATCGCTGCAATCGGCGTAAAATGCAACGCCACTTTGGCGATAAATGCCTGCAACTCCTTCTCCTGCTCTCGGGCAAGCTTGATGTTGTCCACCTTGCCCCTGTTGTCTCCGGGATGCGGATTGAGCGTATTCAAACGCATCAGTTCCTCATAGGCCGCATTCAGTTTCTCCCGCTCTTCGGCGTTGTGTCTCCAGCCCGAAAAATTGTAGAAGCCGGCCACGCCTATCAGCCCCAGCGCCACCACGGCGCTGACGACGAAAATTAAATTGCGCTTGATCCAGTCCACGACAATTAGAATTTAGGAATCAAAAACACAAAGGCGGCAACCGCCGGGCACCCGCCATCGGCTTTGGCTGGGGCCGGCGTGATTTTGCATTTTGGATTTTGCATTGATTCAGAGCTTGAGGGGCCGCTTGAGCTTGAGGGTCAACCCAAAGGTGAACGTGCCGGTCGCTTCGTCTTCGGTCACTTTCTGGGTCAACTGCGTTTCCTTGGCGTCGAAAAGCGGACTTTCCTTCAAGGCTGACTCCAGCGCGAAGGCGATCTCGGTGTTGGCGGATGCGGCATTGCCCGAGGACAGGGCCTGACTCAAACTCACGCCCCGACAGACCACCGTGACGGTCGCCACCTGGTTGGAGTTAGCCGCCGGCACGCCCGCGACCGCGGCTCCGTCCGGGGCGGGCTGCCCCAACGCGGGATTCATACCGCGGAATTCGTCGCCCCGTCCCCGCCCCTGCACCAAGCCGTAGCGCGCCCGGAACGCATCGGTTTCGATGCTGCGACTCGGCATCACTTCGCTTGCGCCACCACCCCCCTGCAGATTGGGATCAAAAGTGCCGCTGCCCTGCGGCGCGAGCGAGGTCATCGTCTCGATCCACACACCGGTATCGTGGCCGAACTTGCGATGGGTGGTATCCTCCGCCAAAATGAGCGCGCCCCGCATTTCCCGTAGGATATCAGCCCAAAAATAGCGTTCTTCCAGCCACAAGGCATCCTGTTCCAAATTATCTTTCGTCTTCTTGAGATCGCCAAAAACCTTCTTGAACGAGGTTTCTTTTGCCTTCAACTGGTCAATCGTCGGCTGGATCTTCTCCAGTTGATCCTTTTTAACGCCCGCCAGTTTCTCGAACAAAAAGCCAACCGCGAGCGCCATGAGGACCAAGCTGCCGAGGGTGGCCAGGAAATACGGTTTCTTCTGGTTGAAGCTTTGCCAGCGCAGGGTGCTGTCCGGCATCAAGTTCAACTCCACCGGACAATTGACCATGTTGCGCAGCCCCAAGCCCACCACTTCGCCGAGCGAGTGCGCCACGCGCGCGAGTTCTTCCAGGTTTACACCGGGATCAATCTGGACGCTGCGGAACGGATTCAGATACTCAACCGGTACGTTCAGCTTTTCTGCGAAGAACTGGGCCGTGTAGGGCATGATGGACGCGCCCCCGGACAGAAACAGCCGCTGCGGCGCCGAGCCGCCCTGTTGCCCGCGATAAAACTGCATGGTCTGGTTGACCTGAATATGCAGGCGCGTCATAAACTGCCGCGCAATCTTGGAAATGGCCGCTTGATGCTGATTTTCCGGCTCTTCGTACGCGCCGCCCAAACTCACGAAGCCCTCGTCAATCTTGATCTTATCCGCCTGATCGAACTTCAGCTTGGCTTCGTTTGCAAAATCCTGCGTAATCGAATTCGCCCCAAGATTGATGCTGCGGGAGAACACCTTGCCCTTTTCGAAAAACAGGAGGTTGCTCGTCTTCGCGCCGATGTCGAGCAGCATGGTGCAATCCTCGAGGTCGCTATAGTTATAGCGAAAGGCATTGCACAGGGCGGCGGGCGAAACATCGCATATCTGCAACCGCAAGCCCGCCGCCGCCGTGGTCCGGAACAAGCCCTCGACGATGTCCGACTTGATCGCCACGAGCAGCACTTCCAGTTCACCGCTGGCCGTGGTCCCGATGATTTGATAATCCCAAACCACTTCTGCCAGGGGAAACGGCACGTTCTGCTGCGCTTCGTATTGGATGATCTGGGTGACCTTGCTGGCCTCCACCGGCGGCAGCTTGACGAACTTGGAAAAAACGTGGAAGCCCGGCGCGCAGACGTTGATGTCCTTCGCCTTGATCCCCTTTTCGGCAATGACCTCCTGCAGCGTCTTAAGGATGAGCGCTTCGCGTTTGGTTTCCTGAGAGCCTTCGAGGCCCAGCGGTTTGATGGCGTAATGCTTGAGCACCAGCCCGCCCGCCTCGTTCACTTCGAACTCGGCCAGCTTTAGGCTGCCTGCCCCAAAATCCACCGCCAAAAATGAGTTGCCTTTCAGCATCGTACTGCTTGGTTTCAGCGTCCCCTTTGCCGCTTGCAAGAAGGAAGCTCGCTTGGGTTATCGCAAATCGCGGAGCCGGTCAAATAGAAAAGCCTTTTTTTGCGAAAACATTTTTCCAAACCCGCGACGAAAAATTGGCGGCCTCATTTTATTTATAACTTTCCTTCGTCGGTGTTTGTCAGTTTCTGTCATCAAAAGAAAACACCGCAATCTAAATTGAAAGCCGCCCCGGTGAAGCCCACGCTCGAGCAAAACGGGATGGGATTGCCGTCGCGGTCCCGGCGGAAAAACTGGGCCGCAAAGCCCAGCCGTAGATTATTCCAGATCCGCCGGTTTCAAACCGGGCTTGAATTTTCCGAAACCGAAGCCAGTTGGTTTGTATTCGCCGACCCAATCCACATTGACCGGCTCAGTAAGATTTTCGTCGAGCCCGACGGCCCAAAAGCAGGCGTTGACGAGCAAGCGTCGCAAGCCCGCACTTGCCAAATCCGTCGCCGCCCCCATCGTTGTCACCAGCATCCGGTTCGCCTTGCCTTGCTCCCCCGTGTAGTGCGGCAGCCACACCAACGGCATCAGGGGATGATTCTTTGGGCCTTCGACCGGCGGATCCGTGGGCTGCATGCCGCTGAGCACCTGTCCCCGGACGAGCACCTGCGCGCTGGCCGGGAGATGGACGATGCCGTAAACATCCGTCGGCCCCCAGATATCTGTCACGCCGCGCAGGATCGGATGCGATTTGAATTCCTCGTTGATGATCCCGCGGGTGCTCTGCTTGCCGTGGTCGCCGTGATGGTTGACCCACGTATCGCCGAGCACTTGTTGGCCGAAACCGCCGGGCCATTCCTTGTTCTGCCAGTCGAACTTCGCATAGGGGCTTTGCTTGTTCCGCGAGTAGGCAAACGCGTGCGTGCTGGTGCGCAGGGCAATGAGGGGCAGCCCGCGATTCACGTAATCCACAAAATGTTTCATGTCCGCGTCCGGCAGCTCGCGGAAGCGCAAAAGCATCACGCACAGGTCGGCGGAGTCGAGCGCCGCCAGACCAGGAATGTTGGTCTGCGTGTTCGGATCAATCGTGCCGTCCTTCGGATTGATGGCAAACAGCACGGTGCATTTGAATCCGTGCCGGGTGGCGAGCAGTTTCGCCAGCATGGGCAGGCCTTCTTCGGAACGATATTCCTCGTCGCCGCTCAAGAAGACAATGTGCCGGCCCTGACCCGGGCCCCGCTGGCCTTCATAGACAACGCAGTCCTTGGCAGCGGCCCCGCTCACAAGGAGCAGCGCCAGGCAGATAATAAATGAAAAGTGAAAAATTGAAAGACGGCGGACGCAGACCGTCAGCGCGGTGGGTTTGGGGAGGGAGCTTTGCATTTTTGAATCGTGTTTCAGTGGTGGGTCGAGTGTTGCGCGGGAACGGGGGACGAGGCAATGCCAAAAAATGCAATCGCAAGCATCAAAGATGAAAACCAGCGACTACCCGCGACTACCCGCGCCTGACGGCCCGGTTTTGGATTTTGCATCTAGTGTTGATGCTCGTGGGCCGGCAATTGGCCACCGGACTCCAGATAGGCGAGCAGATCAAAAACTTCCTCCTTCGAAAGCAGGTTGAGCAGCCCAAGCGGCATCGGGGAGGAGCTTTGCGGTTGCTGGGTCTTGATATCGGACAGCTTCAGCGTTTGAATCAGCGCGGCGGACGGGCCCGACTGCACGGTCAGGCGTTCGCCCTCCGCCTGAACGATCAGGCCGAGAAGTTCGTCGCCGTTCTTCAGTTCGAATTGAATGTTCCGATAGCGGTTGCTGATCACGAGCGACGGTTCGAGGATCTGACGCAGAATGTCGGCACGGTTGGTTTGATAACGCTGGAGGAGATCGGTCAGGTCGGGGCCGTAGCTGATTCCTTCCACGCCGAGTTGGTGGCAACCCGCACACGCGAGCTTGGTAAACAGTGCCTTGCCGCGCGCGAGATTTCGACCGGAACTCACCTGCCCAAGGTCCGGCGCGAGATCCTCAACTTTCCATTCGGTCACCTTCGGTTGGTCCGCGGTCGCGTGGCTCGCCAGGTAAACCTCCACATCGGGCACCACCGCCAGCGTGCCGACCATGCGCCGCCAATGGCCAGGAAAAGTACAGACATACGGGTATTCCCCCGGTACCTCCGGGGCGAGGAAGCTCAATTTGCTCTGCTGGCCCGGATCCACCAGCTTGGTCCCGTGCAGCACCTTCGGCGAATCCGGCGTGTAATGCCGGCCTTGCGCGTCCGGTTCTGGCGGCATTTTTTCGGCAGCAGTGCCGATTTCCTCGACCGCCCCGGGTGTCACCACCACCAGGTTGTGCGGCATGGCGTCGTCGTTGATGAGCGTGATCGCCACCGGCTTGCCGGCTTCGACCACGATGAGCGTCTGGTCGTAAAGCATCTGTTCGGGAATCGTGCGGACGACAAAGACACTCACGCCAAGCCCACGAAGCGTTTTGCTGACCGCGCCCGCCTGCGCTAGCGGCAGCAATGTGGTCAAATCGGTTGCGAATTGAAATGCGCCAAGGGCCTCCGGTTCGGTGCGTTTATCAACCGGCACGCTTTGCAGGTAGCCGACGAGGTTCTCGATCAACATCGCCGCTTGTTCCCTCGGCCAGGACTTCCGCGGAAGCTTTTGCAGACTGGCGACTGCGGCCTCGCGTTCCGTGCCGGACTGCACCAAAGCGGCGAGCGTGTTGAATGTCTCCGCGTCGTGGCCGGGCACAGCGGCGATGGCGGCGATGGACGCGCGATGCACTTCCGCCGGCTCGGCTTTCGGAAGCAAGGGCTGCACTTTTGGATACAGCGCGGCGCGCAGATTGGTGTCGCGGAGCAACGGGATTGCAAGCAGAACATCCGATAACTTGGCGGAGTCCGATGCCACCTGCGGCCAGGTTCTATCTGCTGAACCGTCGGCTGTAATCACCGCGGCGTACGCCATCTGGCGGGTCAAAGGCAGTTGCGCCTCGGTGGCCAGTTTCTCCAGGTCGCTTCGCTTGGCGGCGAGGTCGGCTGGTTTGGTTTGGAGCAGAATCACGGCGAGATCGCGCAGCACCGGCTCGGAATCTTCACCCTTCTGATCGAGCCCCCGCAGGCCGCCGATTAGCTCGGTCAACGGGTCGGTGTTGCGCGCTTTGGCAAGCCCCTCGAGCGCTTCAACGCGATACTTCCGCTCCAGCCCTTTGCGTTTGAGCAGGGCGACATACACGAACTCGCTGCGCGGCGCTTCGGTGAGTTCTTTGTTCGAGAGGCGTCCGAGAACGTAGGCGGCCGCGGTTGGGCTTTTCGGGAGAAAGAATGAGCTCTTCGTTGTCTCCTCGGCTGCGTGGTTGGTGGATGATGTCACTGGAACAGCGAGGAGTAAGCCGAGGGCAACCCCAACGGGGCGAAACAACTTGCACTCCGCCCATTTCCTTCGGACGGAGCGCATGCCCAATTGAAGGGATGAGGCGAAATTCACAAACTCACCAGGTAGTGCAACCACCTACTTCGCGTATTTGTCCAACTGCCTCATGGTCTCGTCGAGGCAATACTTGATGTAGTAATCCGGCTTGTTCGGGTCGGCCTCCTTGTCGAGCGCACCCAGCGCGACTTCCGCCGCCTTGGCGCTCGGGAAGAAGCTGCACGCGCGCACGGCTTCGAGACGGACGCGCGGGTGCTCATCTTTGACCTGCATTTCGAGCAGCGCAAGCGGATCATTCACGCGGTCGCGCCAATAACAAAGCACCCGGGTCGCCGCGGCGCGGGCGTGATGATCCGGCGAACGGAGCATGCGCTTGAGGAGGGCCTCATCCACGACGTTGTGCCATTGATGCACCCAGAGCGCCTCGGTCATATTATGCTCGTAGTCCTTGTCTTTTGGATCGAGCCCCGCGGTCCATTTTGTGACCGCGGCGACGACTTCTGCGCTGTCATGCTTGCCCAGCTCGGTCTTGGCGCGCGTGCGGACGTCGTTCTCCGGCTGCTTGAGCAAGTCGAGGAGCTTCGCGATGGACTGGCCGTCAACCTTCGCTGGCTGGAGCAGCGGTCGGCCCTCGTAGGTGATGCGGTAGATGCGGCCATGGGATTTGTCGCGATGCGGATCGCGGATGTGATGCTGCATATGGCCGATCAACTCCTTCGCCCAGTCACAGAAGTAGATCGAACCGTCCGGCGCCACGCCGACCGCGGAGGGACGAAAGTTCGGGATCTTCTCGTTGTCACCTTTGACCAGGTCCTCAATGGTTTCACCCTTCAGGCCCGAGCCTTCCTCGGTTACCTTGACGCGGAAGATTCCCTGGAAACCGATCACGTTGCAGTTCAGGAAATTTCCATGAAACTCCGCTGGAAAATGCCGGCTGCTGATCATCCCGGTGCCGGCGCACGGGCGGGAAGGTCGTTTCCAGAATTGCTGCATGCCTTTGTGCTTCGCCGGATAGTCGAGGTGACCACTGAAGGCCGGGGCAAAGAAACTTTCATTGCCGGTCGCGTCGGTGATGATGTCGTTGCCCCAGTAATCAAACACTCGCCCATGCGGATTGGCGAAACCGTACGGGGCGTAGCGCTCGAACTTCCCGGTGCGCGGTTCAAAACGGTAAATGGCAGCATCGTCGTTCCGGATCGGTCCCAACGCGGTTTCCACCTGGGTGCGATGGAAGACGCCGTCGCTCAGATAGGTCGCGCCGCCGGGATCGAGCACCATGGAATTGGCGGTGTGATGTGAATCGGCGGAGTCCATGCCCATCAGCACGCGCTCCTTCCAGTCGGCCTTGCCGTCGCCATTTGTGTCCCGCACGAACCACAGGTCGGGCGCCTGCATGACCAGCACACCGTCTTTGTAAAACTGGAAACCCGTCGGGCAGTTCAGGTCATCCAGAAAGGTTGTGACCTTATCCGCCTTGCCATCGCCGTTGGTATCTTCAAAGACGAGGAGCTTGTCGCCCACCGTGCTGGTGGGAGTGCGCTCCGGGTAGCTCGGCCAGGCAGCCACCCACAGGCGGCCTTTGGTGTCGAACGCCATTTGCACGGGGCTGACGAGTTCGGGAAATTGCTCTTCGCTGGCAAAAAGGGTCACCTTGCAACCCTTCGCCACCGTCATGTGCTTGATGGCCTCTTCTCCGCTCAGAAACGGTGCCACCTCGGGTTTGTTCGACTGCAACGTTTTGACCGGTGGCAGATTCGAGTCGTCCACCTTGAGGTCGCCGCCCTTGGCGACGGCCCAGACGCGCCGATCACGGTTGGCCGTCTTCACGTCGCGCTGGGACATTTCGTCCTGCATCACGTCGAAATTGGTGATCTT
>JADLHS010000062.1 GCA_020848635.1 Limisphaerales bacterium | reverse complement strand
GACGCGAGGCGGGTGATGGGCGGCGGAAAGGAGAACGTGGCGGTGGGGTGGAAGCAGAATTTTCATGGGTCGCGTGGGTTCACGTTACGACGGCAAGGAAATCATAGCCGGGTACGGAATCCGATTGCCACCGCCGATTTGGCCGGTGGCGACGGTAAGCGGAACGTTTGCAGGCCAAGACGCCCCGACCCGCACGCTGCAAATGCGCCCGGAGGAGAACCTATTTGCTCAGGTTCACATAATACAAATCCTTGGCTTCGATCTTCATGCCGGGATTATGCCCCTGAAGGGCAAAGTGACCGGTCTTGAATTCGGCGTCCTCGTAGGTCATCACCAGTTTGTCATTGATCCAAAACTGAATGTGATCGCCGACGGCCCGGATCCGGTAGCTGAACCATTCGCCGTCCTTGGTGAGCAGTTCGGTGGCTTTTCCGGTCGGCTTGCCGGGTTTCCACAACCATCCGGTGTAAGCCTCCTGGCTGTTGCAAATCTGGGCTTCGTAGCCGCGCGGGAAACCATTCACGTTGTCAGCCGGCGGGTTGGCGCGAAAATACAAACCACTGTTGGCTTTCGACCCTTGTTCGGTGATTCGGAACCTGCCTTTCAGCTCAAAATCGGCGCACGCGGCATCAGTGTAAATGTGCCCCATCCCACCCGTGCCCACCAGAACACCATCCTCGACGGCCCAGGTTGCCTTGCCGCGGACCGTCCAACCACTGAGGTCTTTGCCATTGAACAAGGAGATCCACTTCGGTTTGACTTCGCCACAGGTCGCGCAGCCGATCAGCATCGCCCCCACCAAGATCGTAAAGATTTGTTTCATGGTATTCATTGTTTGTTAAATCGGAATCTATTCAACCCGTCAGAAAATGAAAGCCTCGATTCCTCGTGCCGTACTCGGCGAGTGATCGCCAAAATCCACCAGGCGGCACGGCCCGGTTACAGCCACCCGTCGTACGGTGACCGCAACGGTCGCAATTGCAGTTTGCGATTCGCCTCTTCGTCACGGACAAACTTCTCGGCCCGGGGATCGAAAGTAAGTTGGCGGTCCAAGCGCGTGGCAATGTCGCTCAGGTGGCACAGCGTGTCCGCCTGCACGGCTTCTTCGATGGGGCAGACAGTCCGCGCGCGACTCTTCACGCCGTCGAGAAAGTTCCGCACATGGTTCCCGCTCCGAGGCAGTTGGATCTTGAACGTATCCAGCGGTTCCTCCGCCAGGGTTTCCGGCGAGGTGCGCAAGCTGTTGCGCTTGACGACGACCCAGCCGTCTGTGCCTTCGAACGCCGTGCCGTGGTCTTTAACCTCCCCGTATTTTTCCCGCCACGCCGTAAAATCGTTCAGGGCGTTGACTTCCTTGTAGCCGTTGGGAGTCCCCCGGAAATCCATTGTCACGCCATCGGCGAAGGTGAAATCCACCTTCCACGCCACCGAGGTGTTACCCGCGCCCTCCTGTGGAAAAACCCCCTTGCCGGCGACGCTCATGCGCCCCTGAAACATGTTTGGGTGGCCCCACAAAGCGATGTCCAGTGGATGCACCCCCCAGCCGGCGACGAAGCCCAGTGCATAGTCGGAATTGAACCACCAGGTCTTGCCCTCGGCGAGGCACTTGTCGGCCGTGTACGGCGTAAATCGCGCCGGACCGAGCCAGCGGTCATAATTGATGGTGTCCGGCACCGGCACCGGCGTCGTTGAACCGCCCGGGGCGCTGGCGGGCGCCCACACGTTGATGTGCTTCAATTTGCCAATGCGACCGTTGCGGACCAACTGGCACGCCCGCCAGAATTCGCGGGCAGATCGCTGTTGGGTGCCGAACTGGAACACGCGATTGTGCTTCTGCACCGCCTGACGCAACAATTGGTCCTCGGCCAGCGATAAGCCCATCGGCTTTTCCAGGTAGATGTCCTTTCCGACGCGCGCGGCAGTGACCGCCACCGGCACATGCCAATGATCCGGCGTGGCGATAAGCACAGCGTCAATGTCCTTGCGTGCAAGCAGCTCGTGGAAGTCACTGTAGGTCGCACAGTCAGAATTCGAGTAGCGCTGGTTGACCGCGGTGCGCGCGAGTTCCAACTGATCGAGCTTCACGTCGCACACCGCGACGACCTGAGCGTCGGCTTGGGCCAGGAATCCATTCATCACTCCCCTGCCCTGCGGTCCGTTGCCGATGCAACCGACGACGACGCGGCTACCGGGCGCCACCTTGCCCTCCCGACCCAGCGCAGACGCCGGAATAATGGTGGGGAATGCGCCAGCCGCGAGGGCGAGCGTGATGTTGGTGCGAAGGAAACTACGGCGGGTAAGTTTTTTGTTCATTTAATCATGTCTCCAGAGTTGGAACACCTTGCTGCGCGCGGCGTCGGGTGATCGCTCGTACGACTTCAAAACTGCATCGAGGCCGTCGTAAAGCTTGGTCAACGTCTCGTCGTAGGACTTGTCGGCGGCGGTCTGGGACGGCTCGGGCAGACGGCGAAGTTCGTCCGCCAGCAACAGCTCCCGCCGGATCGCGATGACCTCGGCAAAGTCCAAAATCAGTTTAGCGTGGGTAGCCTCGTAAGTATTGCCAAGCTGACCGGCAACGAGCCGCTGATGGAACGCGCGTACGCGTTCCACGCGGCTTTCAAGCTGGCCGGCACTCGCGGCCATTTTGGTCCGCAGCGGTTTCGATTCGAGAACTGGCCCGGCTTTCGCCAACTGGCGAGCCGAAGGTTTCGCCCCGCCTAGGAAGATTTCGACGTGGGCGGTGTCCGGCGTTTTATCGTACGCCAGAAAGACGGACTGGCCATCGAAGGTTTTCCAGTTGCGACCATTGACCCGCACCGCGGTGAGTTCGCCGCGGCCGAGCATGGAGACGAGGAGCTGCTTTTTGCCAAAGCGCACCGGATCGCGTTGTTCCAGTTCTGTCACGCCGGGCGGAATGTGCGGCACGAGCGTGAGCCCGTCGGCGCGATAAAGATACTCAAAGAGACCGCGCAGGAACGCCGCCGGCGGACCAAAAGCATCGTAAGTGAGGTTCACCGGTTGCTTGGGCTGATAGACATCGCTGCCGAACTTCACCAACGGGTTGTCCATCCGGAATTTTTCGGCAAAAGTCAGCAACTGGCGCATGGAGCGACGGGCGTCATCAAATTTGCCCAACCGGTAATAGGCCAGCACCATCCGGGCTTCACAGGTGGACCAGTGGCCGCCGTTGACCCAAGTGCCGTAGCCCCACAGACCCTCGGGCTTCTCGTACATGTCGTCGTAGCCCGGAAAATTCGGGAGGATGAAGGCGAACGGGCGCAGCCCGGGCAGCGAGGCCACCTTCTGAAAAATCTTTTCCGCCTGCGCATCGTCCGCGATTCGAAACGCGATGGCATCGTGATTCGGGGACGCCTCGAAATAACCGTGCTGCGCCGCACCATAAACGCCGTGGCGCGTGCCGTCGGGGTCCAGCGAACGAATGAAATAGCCTTCGTCAGTCGTTAATTGCTGAAGTCCTTGCTTCGCTGACGCGCGCAATCCAACAAAACGCTGGGCCTGGTCGCTCCGGCCAGCGAGCTTTTCCAGTTCAATCAACCGATCCAGCGCGGCGAGATAGGTGATGGAAAGCCCGGTAAGATACGCCTTGTCATACGTGCCATCGGGCCGCCGCCAACCGGCATAGCTGGGCGCGAGGAGATTTCCCGCCGGGCCAGCGAGGAATAGGTTGTTCTGCGGATCGCGGCGCGTTTCGATGAACGCGGCGCAGCGTTCCAACTTGGGCAGGTAGTGCGCGATGGCGGCTGCGTCCCGGCTGATGAGCAGCAATTCACTTTGCAGCACGAGACCGGCGGCGGTGAATTCCATGCCCCAGTCGTGAATCTTGGTACGGCCGTCACCCTGTTTGTAAACAATCCAGCCGGGCCTGGCCGCGTCACAGAGGCAACCGTCCGGCGCGACCCAATCAAACGGCGGCGTGGCGCCGGCCCGCTTCCCATCACCCATCTGATCGAACCAAAGGTCCTGCGAGTTTTGCAGGAAGGTGAGGAACGGCTCGCGCAGGAATGGCAGGATGGCGTAGGTCGTGCCGTAGCTGTTTTGAATCCACCACGCGTCCCACGTCGGTCCTTCAACCAATCCATTCCACGCGGGCATGTAGAGCATGGCAAGGTTCTGCAAACGGGCGTCCGGCTCGAACATTCGGCGGGCGGTTTCCAACAACTGGAGATACTCCGTGTCCCCCACGCCACGATAGTGCGGACCATCGAAACGCGTGGAGGAGGCCGCACCCGTAACCCGCGGGAGCAAGGTCAGGAGCGCAACCGTCAGGGCGGCCAGTCGCTGCAGGAGGAAGGGCACTCGGATCGCAGAGCGACCGAAACCTCCATCTTGCACCTGGCTTGTTGGCTGGATTTCGGACTTCGATTTCACTGAGTTCATGGCAATTGCGCCCGTTCGCGTTTTCCTCATATTATGCGCAGTTTGCTTCGATTGAAAAACAACAAGGATAACCGCAAATCGTATTGGTCATTTGGTGGTTGAGTTCGGGATTTGGAATCCGTCAGCAATGACAGTGAGTGGCTTGACGCGCGTTTCCGTACGGATGCAATTCAATACCGTCTCGTCGTCGCCGGTCACAACTTCCAGGAGACCATCGCCGTCCAGGTCAGCAACAAGCGGGACACCGCCGCCCTTCATCTTCGCGCCTTTGAAAGCGTGGCTGTAAGGACGAAAGCTCCACAACGACCGGCCGTCATTCGCCAAGGCATGCATCCGCCGGTCTTCGTTGCACGGGAAGAGAAGATCAGATTTACCATCGCCGTCGAGATCCGCAGCGACGGGGATCAGGGTGGGCCGGCTTTCGATTTCAATCCCACGCAGGCGGTGACCATTCTGGTCCAGAATGGTCAGCTCACAGCGGGGCCAAGGCTGCAAAGCAGTTGGGACGATGACCTGTTGATAGCCGAGGCCGTCGAGGTCCGCCAACACCGGCGCCCACTCGCCTTCCGAGTGGGCCTCCAAGGACCAGAGCTTGCGGCCGTTGGCAGTGAGGGCAACGACCTCGTACGACGTCGTTTCGGTCTTGGAAGCCAGAACGATTTCCGACTGCCCGTCGCCATTGAGGTCGCCCACGGAAGCCGGAAGAAAACGGGGCCCGCGAGTTTGGTAACTCCAAATAGGTTCGCCGCGCCCGGTCAACGCGCGGAACGTACCGTCACCGCTTGCGATCAAAATGCTGCGCTGGCCCATCAACGTCGCCACAATTGGGCGGGCGACGACCGGGTTGTCCAGTACGTGCGACCAAACGACACTCCCGCGCTTGTCCAGACACGCGATTTCCCCACTTTTTGAGCCGACCAAGATTTGTTCACCAGCGATGATGGGCGCCGTCAGGGTATTTTCAAATAGCTTGCTCCAGAGCAGTCGCCCCTGACCATTCACCACGTAAAGTGTGTCCTGCGCGGTGAAAACGATGTCCGGAAGGCGGTCCCCATCTATGTCCACGACTGCGGGTGAGGACGGGGCATCCTTGGCCGCAAACTTCCACAAAATCTTACCGTTGGCATCCACCAGACAAAGCGCCCGCTCAATTGGGCCCGTGTTCAACGCGATCTGAAGCCGGCCGGTGCCGCAGAAGTCCGCGGCGGCAGGCGAAGTCAACAGCGCACCTTCGGTTACAAGCCGCCATTTCAAACGCGGCGTCCCGCTGACACCAAACAGACCGCTCTGCGGGACGGTGGCGTGCAAGGTTCTTCCCTCCGCAACGCGTTGGGTTGGCAGGGAAATCCATTCGTGTCCGTTCCAGCGCGCAATTTCCAATCTGCTTTCAAGAAATGGCTCAGCTTCGTCCGCCGTGTAGCGGATTTGCAACCCGCCCGCGGCCCCGGTCGGAACTTCGACGCGATAGAATTTGCCGAAGCTGTTCGTGAGCACCTCGGTCGGCGGCAGCGGAGAGGTAGGCAGACGCTCAATGCGGCCCGGCGTATCACCCAACAACACGGCCTCACCGTCAGGTGGTACAATCGAGGTGAAGAAAATAGTTTGGGGAGCGGAGAATGCTCGCCAGGGCACATCCGTTCCGCTCAGGGTCGTGGCCGTCAGTTGCGCCGTGCCGCAGTAACCTGGTCCGGGCGCGGGCACTAGAAAGCGAATGACGCCGTCCGGTGCTTTGCCGACCGGATTCAATCTGCCGGTGCGACCATCATCGAACTGAAAATCCAGGCTGATCTGCTGTGCGGTTTCGGCATTTTCCAGCCGGAACTCGACTGGGCTCACTGCCGTGGATGCTTGCCAGCGCGCAAACTGCCAACCGGTGTATTTCAGGAAATAATCCGACGCTTGGGCAGGAAGCTTGGCCGTCGGCTCCACGGTGGCGAGGCGCAACAGGGCATGGGCTAATTCGCCCGCCCCGCTGTTGGCGTTGTAAATGTAGCCGTCGGCGGACTCTTTGATGAGGCCGTTTTCAAACATCGTGTCACCCGCCAAATTGGCGTAGCGGCGAATGGCGCGCAGATACTCCGGTTCGTGAGTCGTTTCGTAGAGGTCGAGCAGGAACTCCAAATTCTTGCCGTAGGTTTCCGGCCGCACCGTGGGCGGGACGGGTTCGGAGAGGATAAAGCGGGCGTAGTTGCGAGCCATGTCGAGGAACCACGGATCCTTGGTCTCGCGGTAAAGGTTCTCACAAGCCTGAGCCTGAAAGCCGGTTTCGCCTTGATCGCTGCCCCAGGGAGACTGGTAACCAGCGCCGGCCGTCGAGCCATCCTCCGTGTTCACCGTACGAAAGAATTTACCGGAACTGAAATCGTAGGCATCACCTGCGAAGGATTTGACGTAGGCGGCCGCCATTTCAAGAAACACCGACTGGTGGCGGTCGAGTTGGTAGGTCCGCAAGAGGTAATAGGCGAGGATGGGCGGCATGATGGTGGGGCCACTTTGAGTTGGGGCGTAGGCACCGCCGACGAGACCGGTTCGGGGATGACGGACTTTCCAAAGCAGCTGGCCGGCCTTCAGCGCCCAGTCAAGATGCTTCGCCTCGCCGGTCTTCGTGTAGAGAAAGTAGAACGAGAAGGCATAGAGGCCGGAGTGCTTCGCATAGGGGCCGCGCACGCGCAAATCGTCGAACTGGCCGGTGTAGTAATTGCCGTGGCGGTCGAAGTTGAAGGTCTCCTTGTCCCAGATATGGATACGATAGATCGCCTCAATCTCCCGCCGTACGGAATTCGGATCTAACCGCCACATTTCCTCCCACGCCGGCAACTGGCGCTCCAGCTCGTGCCGGGTCGCTTCGATTTCGTCCCGGACCACATTGTAAAACATGTGCTCGCCCCAGGCGTAAAGGCCGGTGGCCTGGCTCTGGCAATGTCCCATGAAATAGCGGAGATAGGCGTCGGCAGCCGCGGCATATTTCTGGTCCCCGGTCAGTTGGGAGAGTTCGTAAAACGTTCGTACTGTGAACAGATCCCGGTGCAAATTGCTGCCGCGAGCGTTGCGCATATAGTCCTCGGCATCGTACGAACGCTGCCAATTGGGGTCCTTGGTTTTCGGGATGCGCCGCGTCTTGAGGTCAAGCATCGAGACCCACATCGGCGTGGCGACGCTCCCATAGTGATCGCGGCCATCCGCGATAAGCGTATCGGCGAACTGCCGGACGCGCTGGAGTGACTGCTCGCCGGGCGCAGCCGCGGCAGCCGAGCGAAGGAATAACACAATAACCAAGCCGAGGCCACCGGTCAGGAATATTATCAAATGACTTACGCCGACCGATGGTTTCAAAGCTCGCTTCATCGTGTGG
>JADLHS010000061.1 GCA_020848635.1 Limisphaerales bacterium | reverse complement strand
GCGCGCATCAGTCGTTACAACCCGCGCACCCGCACCCAGCGGCTGCCCGTGGAGCCCATCTCCCAGAGCAGTGCGAACCAGCGCAAGGGCCGCAGCGGGCGCGTACAGGACGGCGTGTGCATCCGGCTTTATTCCGAGGAAGACTTCGCCGACCGCCCGCCGTATCAACAGCCGGAAATTCAACGCGCCAATCTGGCGGAAGTCATCCTGCGCATGAAGGCTTTCCGACTCGGCGAGATTGAGACATTTCCGTTCGTTAATCCGCCGCCGCCCGCCGCGATTCAGGGCGGCTACGCGCTGCTGCAGGAACTCGGCGCGCTTGACGACCAGCGTGAACTCACGGCCCTCGGCCAGGACCTTGCGCATCTGCCAATTGATCCAACGCTGGGCCGGATGCTGATCCAATCGCAACGCGAACACGCCACGCGCGAACTGCTCATCATCGCCGCCGGCTTGAGCATCCAAGACCCGCGCGAACGGCCCTTGGACGCCAAGGAGGCCGCGGCCGCCGCGCATAAACGGTTTGTGGCGCCGGGGTCCGATTTTCTAACGCTGCTGAACATCTGGGACGCGGTTCACGACCAGTGGGAACGACTGCGCACGCAGGGCGCGCGGCGAAAATTCTGTCGCGCGAACTTTCTCTCCTACCTCCGCATGCGCGAGTGGCAGGACCTGCATGCGCAATTGCACGGCGCGTTGGAGGACGTGACCCAGTTCAAGTTGAACGAAAGCAACGCCGACTACGCCGCCATTCATCGGGCGATTCTCACCGGCCTGCTTGGCCATGTTGCCCTGCGAAAGGAACGCAATCTATACCAGGCCACGGGCAATCGGCAGGTGACCATTTTCCCCGGGTCGGCCTTGCATGATCGTTCCGAACGCCGCGTCGTTGCCTCGCACCACAAAGGTAAACCACCACCCAAGCCGGCCTCCACGCAACAGCCGCCGTGGATCATGGCCGGCGAAATGGTGGAAACCTCGCAGCTCTTCGCGCGCACCGTGGCGGGGATTGATCCGCTATGGATCGTCCAACTCGCGCCGCACCTCTGCAAAGTAACGCACTCCAATCCGCGTTGGATGGTCGCGGCGGGCAACGTGCTCGCCGATGAAAAAATCACGCTTTACGGGCTGGAAGTGAGCCACAAGAAGGTTGCCTACGGGAACATCAACGGCAAGGAAGCCATGGAGATTTTCGTTCGTACGGCGCTCGTCGAGGAGGAATTGCTGCCGAACTGCCGTCAACAAGACGAGCCGGAGGAGCAGGATTCGGATGATGTCCGCGTGTTGCGTACCGCTGCGCCCAAGCCGCCGCCCTTGCCACCCCAATACGCCTTCCTCGAACATAACCGCAAAGTCCGTCAGAAGATTGAAACCTGGCAGACGCGCGTCCGCCGTCCCGACTTCATGGACCTCGATCAGGCGCTCTACCATTTCTACCTCCAGCGCATCGCCAATGTTTCCTCCGTCCACGAACTGAATCGGTTTCTGCGTGAGCAAGCAAACCCTGCGCTGCTCTGCATCACCGAGGCCGACCTGACCGGCGGCGCGGCGGCGTTGAGCTACGATGCGGAAGCATTTCCAGATGCGGTACCGTTGGGCGGCCAGCCGGTGGCGCTGTCGTACGCCTACACGCCCGGCGAGGAACAGGATGGCGTGACCGTGCAACTCGGTTTCTCGCTGGCCCAAACCATTTCGCAAGCCAGTGTGGAATGGGCCGTGCCCGGTTTGCGCGAAGCCCAAATTGGCGAATTACTCCGCGCTTTGCCGAAAGCGCTGCGCCGGGAGTTGATGCCCTTCCCGCCCAAGATTGCCGAGATCGCCCGGGGGCTGCGGCCCACCGGCGATTCCCTGCAGCAAGACCTCGCGCGGTTCATCCAACAGCACTACGGCGTGGAAATCCCCGCGAACGCCTGGCCGGCGGACGCCCTCCCGGCGCATCTGCGCCCACGCGTTGAAGTGCTCAGTCACGATCAGAAATCGCTCGGCACGAGCCGGGATTTAAACCAGCTCCGCCAGCGTCTGGAAAAGGAAGTGGTGAAGGTGCAACCCACCGGGGACGATCCGGCGTGGACGCGAGTTGCCCAACAGTGGGAACGATTTGAACTGACTGGCTGGACGTTTGGCGATTTGCCGGAGCGGATCACGATAAAGACGTCCCCTGCCCTGCCCATTTACGCCTGGCCCGGACTGGCAGTGGATAATGCGAGCGTCAGCCTGAAGCTTTTCCACAGTCAGGAAGCCGCCCGGCGTGCCAGCCTCGGCGGGCTCCAGCGCCTCGTCGCCCTGGCGCTGCAGAAAGACCTCGCGTGGTTACACAAGGACTTGCGGGCGCTGACCCAGTTCGCACCGCTGCTTGAAAAGTTCTGCACCGTCGAGGAATTGTACGACACCGCATTCGCAAATCTCCAACGCCACCTTCTCCCCAGCGAAGGGTTACCCGCATTGAGCGAGGCGCACTTCCATGCCGCCGTGGAAGAATCCCGCAATCGCCTGCCGGGCTTGGCCGCCAAGCTGAAGGATCACGTCGGCACCATTCTCAAAGTACGGCAGGAGATTTTACGGCGCAGTGGCCCCGTCACCACCCCGAAGGGAACGCGGGCGCAAACGCTATCGGATTTGAAGCAACTCGGAGCGGCGTCCGCCGCCCACCTGCCTGCCAATCCCTGGACCGAAGCCCTCGCCGCGCTGTTGCCGCCAAACTTTTTGGAGGTAATTCCGTTTGCGCAGCTCGTGCACCTGCCGCGATACCTCAAGGCCCTGCGAATTCGAATTGAGCGCGCCACGTTGAATCCGGTGAAGGATCAGGAACGCGCGCGATTGCTGGCGCCCTACCAAGAAACGCTGCGCAAGTTCGCCACCCCGCTTTCCGCCCCGCCGGAAGCGCGCCCGCAGATCGAAGTCTTCCGCTGGATGGTGGAGGAGTATAAAGTCTCGCTCTTCGCCCAAGAACTCGGCACGGCGTTTCCGATCTCGCCCAAGCGCCTCGACGAACAACGCCAGCGGCTCTGAGTGTCGGCTTGGGCAGCAGCCACCGATGGGGCGAAATCCCGAAGGCGATCCTTCCGTTACCATCGCCCGCCGCCCGGCCTGGAACCACCCTCACTTTACGGCCGACTTTGGGACTCGGCGAAGGTCAGCCAAAAATATTTCCGAACCCCAGCATTGCGCTCGGTTCCGATTTAAGGCACAAGTGCGCCCCATTTTTACGTCATGAGCAAAGACACCACAAAACCAAAAGCCAAAACCAAAGTGAACACCGAACTCCAATTACTGGAGTTGTTAAAGCAGGTCCTGCCCAAAGCCACCCACGATTCGAAGCTGGCGGGGAAAATTTACGAAGCCGTGGAGGCGGAATTGAAAGCCAAGTCCCGGGTGGCGGCCTTCGAGAAATTCTGCGAACGCGTGGAATTGCCGGATCTCGAAGCCAAGACCCTGGAGGACGTCAAACTTCAACTTGCAGCCGCCTTTGGCGCCGGGGGCGATGTGGTGATCCAACCTGACCGGAAGGAAAAAAGTCTGGCGGTGGAAATCACCTTGCCGGACGGAACACAATTCCAAAACCAGATCAAAGTGCGGCCCATCACTGCGGCCGAAAGCGACGAGCCGGAAGTGAAATTGAAGTTCGTGCCCTTCCCGGTAGCCTTGCCGGGGGATCCGGAATTGGTCTGGGTGCTGGGGAAACGGGAAGACCTGTCCGCCGAGGAAGCCGCCATTGCCTTGGGCAAGGCGGAGGAGGATTTTTGGGGGTCCAAGGCCGGCCAGAAATTTCTCCGCGACCGCGTGGAGCGAAGCTTTCCGGAGTTTATAATTCGCGCCCCAGCCGGTTTGCTGGGTGAAGCGGGCGTGAAACGGCATTACCCCACCCCGGAGCCGATCAAAGTGCTGCGCGTACTGAAGCCGCAGAAGGGTTCCGCCCACCGACCGTGAACCCGGGCCGCTCTCAATAATATTTTGCTATTCCTCGCCGTCGTAGAGTTCCGCCGGCTGCACCCGGACGGGTTGGGTGTGGCCGGGCAGACTCCACTTATTGCTATCCGGGAAGAAGCAGGCATCCGATGCCGGATTGTCCGTGATGCAGTGGCAGAGCAAGTCCACCGCCCCGGTATTGAGCAGTTGATGCGCTTCCCCCGGTGGATGCATGACGCAATCGCCCTCCCGCAACTCGGCCCGACCGGCTGGCGTGCGCACCTGCCCGCGACCAGTGATGATCTGGTAAAAAACCCAGCGCGCGGAGTGTGACCGATACGGCCCGTTGACAGCGCGCGGCGGAAGGCGAAGCAGTTTCACGTCAAACGGAAACGGAACGCCGCTTAACCGATCCCCGTTGGTCTGCCGCATTGCCGCCAGAATATCCTGGCTGTAAACACGGAAGCGGCCCTTGGGCGAGCGCGCCTCATTCGCGGGCACCGCAGTGAGATTGATTTTCTTCATGGTGAATAGTGGGCAGGGAGTCAAGGTTCCAAAACCAACGCGCTTAAACGGCCGGCAGAACCAGGGTTTGAAACTCCGACAGCAACCGATCAAGCCCCGCCGGGTCGGTCTCGGCGCTCTTCTTGGCCACGAATACCCCGAGAATTGCGCCGTCCGCGCGCTGAACACAATGCAGCACGGTGCGTTCGTAAACCCAAGTTAGTCGGGTGGGCGGCAGGTGCTGCGCCCGGAGCACAGCAAAGGTGTCCGCCACCAGCCGCCAGGCGGTCTCCAATGCGCTTACTGGAAAATCCCGGGCATCCACGTCGGTGACGAAGGTCTCGTCGGCAAACCGGATGCCGCGCACCAGGGTGCCGCGGACACTCGGCGCCGTGCGCAGCCAGCGAGTTGTCTGGTCTTGAATTGCTTCGCTCATCGGGTCGGTCCAGGCAGAGAATCAGGCGAACAAGACCTCCCGCCGCGTTCGCACCAAAACGCCACGTTCATTGGTGATGATCACCACAGCGCGGGCCCCGCCACTCTGGATCTCCAAACGGTTGAATTCCCCCACCGGCAGGGCCTGGGCGAGCCGCTGACCGCGTTGCGAAACGAATTCAAAAAAATTCACCCATAAATTCGTGTGTGCGCATTGCCATTCATACAATACTTCGCCCTGCGCTGAGCAAACAAGGAGTTCGTCCACGATGGGGCGCGAAACAACGCCCGGCGGCAAACCCGCCGGCAGATCGAGGTGCGGCGCGGGCACGGTTGGTTGCCCCAGCAAACCGGCAGATTCCGGTGCGGGAATCGGCGCCGGGTCGCCGGCCCCCGCGGAGGTCAAGCGCGCCACTTCTTCTTGAAAAGTTTCGCCCGCCGGTGCCGCCGCCGCGGCCTCCTTGTCCTCGTCGCTCTTGCGCGCGGCCTCCATCAGCAGGAACTCCCATTGCCCCGAAAGCGAACGCGTGGTTGGCTCCGTGAATGGCTTGAGATTGAACTGGCCGCCGCTCATGGCCAGCAGGCGGTTGAACGCCGTTTCGCCAACCAGCTCGCCACACTCCGCATGGACGATCTGGCCGGTATCAATAAACAGCCTTCCCGTCACCCGCGCGGCGGAAACCTCCAGCACCGAGGAACTTCGGGCGAGACACTCCATCTGGATCACATCCGTCAACCCCACGCGCCGGAGCACACCCCGAAAACCCTCTTCCGGCCGGAACTTCACCAACTCGTTCAAGACGCCGTGGAGACTCTGCCAGCCGCTGGGGTTGGTGGGCTTTTCAAGATACAGCTCCGCCCCGTTGCTCAGGCAGGCCGCGCGATACTTTTCGCTGGCATGCCCGGTGAGAACGACTTTCTGCACGTTGGGATAACCGCGATTCAGCATGGACAACATCTGAATGCCGTCCATGACGCCCATGTTAATATCAATCACCGCCAGATCCACCGGCTGATTCTGCAACAACGCAAATGCCTGGCTGGCACTCTCGGCGGTGAATATTTCCCATTGCCCGCCGCTCAACACGCCCATCAACTCCTTGATCGTTTCGAGGAACGTACGGTCGTCATCCACAAACAACACCCGCCGCGCGGCGGTGGGGCTGGCGGATTTCGGTGGTTCGTTCATGACTTCAAGGCAAACTGCATCGGACGGCCATCATTCAGAAGCAGACACGGGAAAAAGTGAAGTCAATTCGGTTGGTGGTCCCGCTTTGTGGCCAGCGTTGCCGCGCATTTACGCTGAAGCCAGCGCGGCCGTGATCCCTTGCTCGGCGGCCCGGCGCACCCATTTGCTCTTATCCGACAGCGCCGTTTGCAGCGCTGGAATTGTGGCCGGCGAACGCTCCCGCCCCAATGCTTCCGCCGCCGCCAACCGCACATCCTCATCCGCATCTAGCAGCAACCGCTGGAAGAACTCGGTCATGGAATCGCCGGCCAGCGTCCCCACCCGCTTAGGCGAACTGGATAGCAGCTCCGTGGCACTGCGCCCCGTCAAACGCCGTAACAGCCCTGCCGCCGCCACTTGCACCCCCGAATCACCATGCCGCAAGGCGGCCTGCAATTCCGGCACCAAAGCCTGAATCCGGGGGGAGCGCTGCCAGTATGGATCCAACGTCGTGGCGGCCCGAGCCGCTGCTTGCCGCACGCCCATGTGCTCATCCACCATTGCCAGCACCAAGTTATCAAGCGTTGTCTCGTCGCCCACTCGCCCCAGCGCATCAACGGCGTTTTGGCGTACTTCCTGATCGCGATCCTTGACAAGTTTCAACACGGCCGGCAGCGCGCTTCGGTCTTCAAACCGCCCCAGCGCCTCGGCCAACACCGCGCGTACCTCCCACTCCCGATCCTCCACCAACTCCGTCAATGGCCGGATCGCCCCCGTGTCCGCCATCTGGCCCAAAGCCGACACCGTGGCCACGCGCACATTGCGATCGCGATCTTTGAGCAGTGGTAGCAACCCGGTTACGGCTTGGGGATCGCCCATTCGCGCGAGTCCATTGACCGCTGCCGCGCGCACCGCCGCTTCGCTATCCCGGAGCGCGCTCAACAGCAGTTTCACCACGGAGGACTCTCCCAGTTCTGCCAGGGTGTTGGCTGCCGCCACGCGCCGCTCCCCGCTGCCGCCGCGCAACACGGCGGCCAGTGCGGGGATTGCCGCCGAACCGAACATGCTCACGCGTTTGAAATCGCCGCGCGCCACGTAGAACGAGATTTGTTCTCCCGGCGTGCGCGGCAACCAGTTCAGGGCATGTAACGTCTGGGCCGTGTGGTATTGCACGCCCGGGGTGCCGCGCATGAGCGTGCCGACCA
The DNA here is from genome assembly GCA_020848635.1 of Limisphaerales bacterium. Lineage (GTDB taxonomy): Bacteria > Verrucomicrobiota > Verrucomicrobiia > Limisphaerales > JADLHS01 > JADLHS01. The sequence goes on along the minus strand of JADLHS010000061.1, from coordinate 11,150 downwards.
ACGCTTCGATGGCCGTGGCATTGCCGTTCTTTTTCAAGGCTTGAGCCGCAGCTTCTTGCACCGCCTCGGCATGATCGCGCAACGCGCCAATCAAGGCCTTGACGGCGTCCGGCTGTTTGAAATCTCCGAGGGCCCAGGTCACCTCAATGCGCACCGCGACCTCGGCGTCTTTCAAGGCTTCCACCAAGAACGGCACGCCGTCCGGATCCTCAAGGGCACGCAACTTTTGCACCGCCTCCAACCGCTTCTGCGGGGAGCCGGTGGCAAGCTGCCGTTGCGCCAACCAAAGCTTGGTACTGACCATTTGTGCGATTTTAATCGAAAAAACTAAAACTATAATGACGCACCATCGGCCGTTGTCCAGCCGCATGATGAAGCGGCGAGGCTGGCGCGCCCGGCAGAAACCACCCGCTCAACTGAATCAAGGCTTGACCCGTTTTCGTTCCGCCAGTAGTGCAGGGAGGTGGTAAGACTGAACTGGGCGGTAGCCATCGGCGGCCGGGATGTTGGATTTGAGTCGGAGCTAGGGGCCGCGGTTTGCCGTTGTTTGCATCAGTTGGGACACTCATCGAAGCTGGTCTGCGATGGTGAGCGGGCGGGCTTGCAAGCCGACCTTTTGCTATTGCTCGTCAATCTCAACCAATTTCCCGGATACTGCGACCAGTTGAGGCGGAGGGGTGATCGTCGCCCGGCGGTGTTATTGTGGCAGATGGACCCGTTGCCACCCGCCTCCCTAACCCCGGAGGCCGAGCGCATCGGTTTGGCGGCTTCCCGCTGGCGACGGAGGTTCCGTTTGAACCGTTCGGCGGCGGCCATGCCGCGCTGGCAAAAACTCCTGACGCTGATCCGGCTGCACGAATGGGCCTGCAAACAATGTTCCGCGCCAGGTTATCGCCACGCGTGGCGGTTGATGCGGGACACGCCCGGGATGCACGCTGACTTCGACTGGCGCCAGGTGCGCGGGGTAATGGAATCCTGGGCGCGTATCCGGGAGGCACAGCGCGGTCAATGGGTGGATTATTTTGTGACGAGCACGCAACAGCGGCAGCGATTCCTCGCCGGTCGCGGCATCACGGCCGATTTTGTTCCGGTAGGAGCGTATGCGGAGACCGGTCGGGAATTGGGTGCCCCACGGGAGATCGCGGTCGCCTTTCTCGGTTCTGCGAAACATGGCCGGCGGGCGGCGTTGTTGAATGAGTTGGAGCGGTCTTTGCAGCAGCGGGGTCTGGTGTTCCAGCGCATCGAGTCGGGTTGTTATGGGGAGGAACGCACGGCGCTCCTGAACCGGACGCGCATCCTGGTGAATCTCCACAATTACCCCTGGAGCCCGGCCTGGATCCGGTTCTTGATGGCGGCGACCTGCGGGACGCTGGTCGTCAGCGAGCCGACGGAGGATGACCGGCCGTTCGTGGCCGGCAAACATTACGTGGCCGCGACCCTGGAGGAAATGCCCGACATCATTTTTCGTTTGTCTCATGATCCGGAGCATTGTGCGCGCATCACCACCGCAGCGTCCGCTTTGTGCCGGACGGAACTTACGCTCCTAAACTCGGTTCAAAGCTTGTGCCGGGGCGTGTTCGCCTCAAAACTGAGTCCCGGCAAAGCATGATCCTTGTCTCACAACCCGATTTTGGTCCCGCCGAAACCACGGCCGCCCAGACGGTGCTGGAAAGCCAATGGGTAGGTATGGGCCCCCAAACCGAGAGGTTCGAGGCGGCCCTGGCGAGCCTTCTCGGTGTGCCTCACGTTGTCGCGACGTGCAGTTGCACCGCGGCACTTCATCTGGCGCTGGCTTCCCTGGAGTCTGACGGACGGAACGAAGTCATTGTCCCCTCCCTGACCTTCGCCGCCACGATCCAGGCGGTTTTAATGGCCGGTTACAAGCCAGTTTTTGCCGAAGTCGAGCCGGAGACCCTAAACCTGGATTGTATTGATGTGGCCGGACTGCTGGGGCCGCAGACCCGGGCCATCCTCCCGGTACATTTCGCCGGCCAGCCGTGCGATCTGGAACGCCTGCGACAACTGGCGGCGCAATTCGACGTAGCTGTGGTTGCCGACGCCGCGCATGCGTTCGGATCAACTTATCGCGAAGCCGCGATCGGCGGACAGGGCGCCGCGACCTGTTTTTCCTTTTCCTCCAACAAGAATATTTCCTCGGGCGAAGGTGGAGCGCTGGCCACCGGATCAGACGAATTGGCCGCCGGAGCGCGGCAACTTCGTTTCCTGGGCATCAGCCAGCACACCTGGGCGCGACGCCACCAGGAAAAGCCCTGGCACTATTCGGTGGCCGGGCCGGGCTTTCGCTACCACATGTCGGACATCAATGCGGCCATCGGGCTAGCGCAGTTGAATCGGCTGAACGAGTTCGCGAACCGCCGCCGGCAGATCGCCGCGACGTACGATGCCGCGCTACGCGATCTGCCATGGACCGTGCCCGTGCAGCGCAACTTGGCGCAAACCATCCCCAATCTCTACGTGCTGCGGGTAACGCATGGTCTGCGCGACGCACTGCATGCGGCGATGCGCTTAGCCGGCATCGGGTGCGGGGTCCACTACGTCCCCAATCACCAGCAACCCGCATTCAGAGACTTTGCCCGTCCGCTGCCCGTGACCGAACAACTCGCGGCGGAAGTAATTTCCCTGCCCTTGCACACGCGGCTTAGACCGGACCAAGTCGAGCACGTCGCCGCCGAAGCCAGCCGCTTCCTGAAACACGCCCGACCAGCGCGCGAGCCGGAATCCCGAATCGTCACCGCCCTTGCATGAAACCCCAACCTTTGCTTCTCCTGGGCACAACACCGTACGCACTGGTGTTTGCCGACGCTTTCTCCGATATACCGCAATTTGAGGTCGTTGGCTTCGTGGAAAATCTCGACCGCCAGCGTTGCCAGCAACCGCACGGCGGCCTACCGGTGCATTGGATTGACGACCTCGCGCCGCTGCGCGATACGCATGCGGTCATTTGCTGCCTGTCCACGACCCACCGCGACCGTTTCGTTCAAGCGATCAAGGCCCTGGACTTCTCGTTTGCAACGCTGATTCATCCCACCGCAACCGTCTCGAAGAAATCCACCGTGGGCGAAGGCACCAGCCTGAACATCGGCTGCATCGTGGCCGGGTTCACACAAGTCGGTCGCTACGTACAGGTCAACCGTGGGGTCACCATCGGTCACCATACAGTGATTGAGGACTACGTCACCCTCCAGCCGGGGGCGAACATCGCCGGCAACTGCCACCTTGGCACCCAGACCTACATTGGAATCGGAGCGACCGTGGTGGACGGCATTCGCATCGGCGCCCACTGCGTGGTTGGGGCGGGCGCCGTGGTCACACAGGAAGTACCGGACCGGGTGCTCGTCGTCGGGGTGCCAGCCAAAGTGGTGAAGGAAGGAATTGACGGCAAATGACCGCTTCACCGCTGGAACCGCTGATCATAAATGCCGCCATCACAGGCATGGTGCCGATGCCGGCGGACAACGCGTCCGTACCGATTACGGTGGAGCAGATCGTGGCCGAGGCCGGGCGTTGTGCCACGGCGGGCGCATCTATCATTCACGTCCATGCGCGGGAAGCCGGGGGTGCGCCCACCTGGCGGCGCGAGATTTATCAGGAGATCATTGATGGAATTCGCGGCGCTTGTCCGGAGCTGTTGATCTCCGCTTCGACCAGTGGACGGCTATGGTCCGACTTCGAGAGGCGGTCGGCTGTGCTCGACTGCCGGCCGGATTTTGGCTCACTTACGCCTGGCTCGATGAATTTTCCCGGGGCCGCCTCCGTAAATCCGCCGGAGGTGGTGCAACAACTGGCCGCGGCCATGACCGAACGGGGCGTGATGCCGGAGCTGGAATTCTTTGAGCTCGGCATGATTGATTTCGTGCGGGATTTCCTGCTGCCCAAGGGATGGCTGCGGCCCCCGCTCTATGCCAACCTGCTGCTCGGTTCGTTGGGCACCATGGCGGCCTCCGCGCGCAACCTGGTCCACTTGGTGGATGCCCTGCCCCCCGGCACGGTCTGGTCCGCGGCTGGCATCGGGCGGTACCAGTTTCAGATCAATACCCTCGCCCTCGCCATGGGCGGTCATGTGCGGGTTGGCCTGGAGGACAATCTCTGGATGGACGCAGCGCGAACGGACCCGGCCACGAACGTGCGGTTGATCGAGCGGATTGCAAAGGTGGCGGCGGCCACCGGCCGCGCGATTGCAACCCCGCCCGATGCGCGACGACTCCTTGGTCTGGCCGAGGCTCGCTAATCCCAAGGCAAGCAAACGCAGAGGCACAAATTCGGAGCCGTTGCCGCGAGGGACAACTTCAGAGTTCAGGTAGAATTACTCCAGCAGCCCCAAAGTCGGGGCGGCGCGCTGGCGCAAAGGATTGAAGGCAAACGCCTCGCCCTCCAACCAACCCAGCCAGGCTTCAATCAATTTGAGCACCGCCGCCACATCCAGTCGTTCGTGGGTCGTGGGATATTTCGACAGATTCGCCCGCGCCAAGTTAAACAAGGCCGCCGCCGGCCGCAGCCGCTCCTTCTGCAAATGTACGAACGCCCCGGCAAGCTGGATCAGGCCTTTGAAGAAGTCCCCGTTCGGCCCCAGCCGGTCCACCAGCCAGATTTCTTCCAAAACCTCGTGCGCCTCGTAGAAGAGCTGGTCGTTGAAGCAATCAAAGAAACCGAGATAGTGCGCGGCCAGCTCCCGCCCCTGGAAGGAGGCGATGCGCGCCGCGATTTTCCCGCTCTTCTTGCTCACCCGATCAGAATAGCAGGCCGAGACCAAAGCACAAACCTGCCGCACCAAATCACCCGCGCCAACTCTGACACCCAGCAGCCGCCAAGTACCAGCCCTCCCCCCAGTTCGCAACCCGCAACGACGCACCCGCAGCCAAGCGCCGACTGGGGCCGACAACGGTTGACAATGACTGCCGAAAGTCTTATCGGATGATGCGAACACACGCTTGGTTCAACCAAACAGAACATTCAAACCATGAAAACATCCATCCGATCCGCCGTTCGTCTGACCGTGGGCAGCTTGACCGTGCTGTTGTTGTTGCCGGCGCAGGCTGAGCAAAACAAGTTCTACGTCGAAGGCGATGTCGGTGGCGCCGTAACGGTGAATACGGAATTGAAGGAGTTCTTTGGTCCCGTCCAACCCAACAGCGAGGTGAAGCTAGATCCCGGCGTCTGGCTTGGTTTGCGCGGCGGATATGGTGTGACCGATTGGTTCGACGCCGAGGTTGAAACGGGCTTTGTGGCTAATCGGATTGAGTCTATCACCGGAGCAACAGACACAGACGCGGGGTTGGCGAATATCCCCGTGCTCCTGAACGCCCGGTTTCACTGCCCAACCCTGCATCGGGTAAGCCCATACTTCGGGGGTGGTTTGGGATTTTCAACCACAATTCTGTCCGGAGACGACTTGGTGATTGATGGCACCACCATGGAAGGGACCACCGCCGGCCTCGTCTTCGCTTACCAGGCGTTTGCCGGATTGCGTTTTGCAATCAACGACCACATGGGTCTGAGTGTGGAATACCACTACTTCGCCACCACTTCGTCAGAGATGAGCGCCGGGGTCACGGTCGGCACCGCTTCCGACCAGGTCCAGTTGGGTGGTATCGCCACCCACGCAGCCACCATCGCATTCGACTACCGTTTCTGATCCGCTCGTCACTCGACAAATGGCACCCGCCCCGGCTAGAGTGGGCGGGATGTCGTTATTCAACAAACCGCTGGTCATCGCCGGCCGCACTTTTCACTCGCGCCTGATTTTGGGCACGGGGAAGTTTTCGGCGCCAGAAGCCATGCGCGACGCGCTGGCCGCCAGCGGCACCGAGATGGTCACCGTGGCCTTGCGCCGCGCGGATTTGAGCGGGAAGAAGGACCCGTTCGCCAACATCTTGGAATTTGTTGACCCGACAAAATATCTACTGCTGCCCAATACCAGTGGCGCTATGAACGCCGAGGAAGCCGTACGACTTGCGCGACTCGCCGTCGCCGCCGGTCTGCCGAAGTGGGTGAAGCTTGAGATCCATCCTGATCCCCGCTACTTGCTGCCCGATCCGGTGGAGACGTTCAAAGCCGCGGCGATTCTGGTGAAGGAAGGGTTCATCGTGCTACCCTACATCAATGCCGATCCCGTTCTGGCGAAACGGTTGCAGGACATCGGCACAGCCACGGTCATGCCGCTCGGCTCGCCGATCGGCTCGAATCGCGGCCTCCAGACGCGCGAACAAATCCGCATCATCATTGAGCAAGCCACCGTGCCCGTCGTCGTGGATGCAGGCCTCGGCGCCCCAAGCCACGCGGCGGAAGCCATGGAACTCGGCGCGGACGCGGCATTGGTGAACACGGCGATCGCAGTGGCGCACGACCCGAATCGCATGGCGGTCGCCTTCAGGATGGCCGTGGAGGCCGGGCGGGCGGCCTATGAATCCGGTTTGGGCGGCCAACATGAAACCGCCAGGGCAACCAGTCCACTGACGGGCTTTCTGGATTGACCATGAATCAAAGCACTTTGTCACCAACACGCGTGCGGCAGCTGCTGACTGCCGCCAGTAAGACCCGCGTCCTTGTCGTCGGGGACGTGATGCTCGACCAGTTCATCTGGGGCAATGTGGCACGGATTTCGCCGGAAGCCCCCGTGCCGGTGGTGGATTTCCAGCGCGAGAGCTTCATGCCCGGCGGCGCGGCGAATGTGGCGCGCAATCTGACAGCGCTGAACGTCCCAACCGAGCTGTTTGGGGCCATCGGCCGGGACGATGCCGCCAAGGACCTTAAGGCGTTGCTCAAGGCGCAAGGGGTTGGCTGCGCTGGCCTCATTGCGAGTTCCGCGCGCGCCACCACGCGCAAGACGCGCATCGTCGCCAACCAGCAACAGGTCGTGCGCATTGACCGTGAGACGCGCAGTCATCTCACCGACTCGTTGACAAACCGGCTGAGCTCCGCGCTCAAGGCACAACTGCACCGCGCGGACGCCGTGATCGTGGGCGACTACGGCAAGGGGGTGGTCACGCAGTTGCTGCTGAATGAAGTGAAAACCCTTTGCCGCGAGCGCGGCGTCTGGCTGAGTCTCGATCCGAAACCCGTCCACCATTTAAATCTGGCAAGCCTCTCCCTGATCACACCCAACCGGAAGGAAACCTTCGAGTTGGCAAATCTGGCCGACGACACGCGGAACATGGATCCGCTCGCAGACCAGAACCTGATGCTCGCCGCCGAGCGGTTGCTCAACGAACTGCGCCCCGCCGTGCTGCTCGTCACGCTGGGGGAACTTGGCATGCTGCTGTGTCAGCGAGGGCACAAACCGTTTCACATTCCGACTGTGGCGCAGGAGGTGTTCGATGTCTCCGGTGCCGGGGATACGGTCATCAGCACCTTCACGGTGGCAGTTGCAGCCGGCGCGTCACCCATCGAGGCCGCAATTCTCGCCAATCACGCGGCGGGTATCGTCGTGGGCAAGGTCGGCACGGCTACGCCCTCGCCCGCGGAATTGCTCCTGAGTTTTAGCACCCGATGAACCCAAAAATCACCCCCGCCACCATCTTGGCTATGAAACGGCGTGGTGAAAAGATCGCCGCCCTGACCGCCTACGATTATCCCATGGCCAAGCTGTTGGATGAATGTGGCGTGCCGTTGCTGCTGGTGGGGGACTCCTTGGGTATGGTCGTCCTTGGCTATCCCAACACGACGCTCGTTTCCATGGCGGAGATGGAACATCACACCCGCGCCGCGGCCCGCGCAAAACCAAACGCTCTGCTCGGCGCCGATCTACCGTTCCACGCCTACGATACCCCCGATGCAGCCGTATCCAATGCCCGGCGGCTCGTTGCCGCGGGCGCCGAATATGTCAAGGCCGAGGGAGGGCGGGAGATTCGCCCACAAGTTCGCGCAATCGCTGCGGCGGGTATTCCCTTCATCGGCCATCTCGGGATGTTGCCCCAGCACATTTTGGAAGAAGGCGGCAAGTACCGGATCAAAGGTCGCGATGACGCCGGGCATGCGAAACTCCTGGATGACGCCGCTGTCCTCGCCGAGGCGGGTGCGTTTGGCGTGGTGCTGGAATTGGTCACTCCTCCGGTCGCGCAGGAATTAACCAGGAGCTTTCCCTTCGCCACCATTGGGATCGGTTCGGGACCGGATTGCGACGGACAGATTCTGGTGACACCTGATCTAATTGGCACGTTTCCTTGGTTCACCCCAAAGTTCGTGAAGCCGCAATGCAACGCAGCGGAGCAAATACGGACGGCGATTCAGGCGTGGCGCCTAGCACTATAGAATTCCCCAAAACATAACGGCGCGGCAAAAACGCCCCCCGTTTGACTGTAGGTACAATTCGTTCAATGAACTGATGTCATCGCCACGCCCGCTGGCAGGAATGGCGGCACTGGTCGGCCGGCCAGTGCCCGCTTCCGCATCTTAGTAAACACGTAGAGATTGAAAAAGTGCATCCCACCCAGCACTAGCAGCACCAGTCCGACTTTCGTACTCAGTGTTTCCACGGCTTCCTGGGCGCTGGCGGCGGCGACCCCGTATTTCAAGGCCAACGTCACATAACCGATGTTGATGAGATAGAACCCGACCACCAGCAGGTGGTTGACAGAATCCGCGAGCTTTTCGTTGCCGAGAAAGCTGTCCACCAGAAAAATCCGGCCGCTCTTATGAAGCGTCCGCGCCACCCAGACGGTAAGCGCGACGCTGATGGCCAGATAGGCGACGTAGGTCATGATGATCCAGTTCATTGTATTCCTTTCTCCGTTGTTTGTTCTTTGCTCGTTGTTTCCGTCATGACAGAAATACCGTATCATACAGCCTTTTTATATCAAGGGCAATTTTACCAGCAACCAAAGCCAAAGCCGCGCACCTGAATCACCGCACAATCGAATCCCGATCCCAAAACGACGCCTGTCAACTTGAAGTCCCCACAGTGTGGGGAATACAATTCCATACGTCCCCAAGGACTGGCCGGAAGTGCCGACCAGTTGTAGTGGCGAATTAATGTTTGCTCGCCTCAAACGGCAATCCATAGATATTCTTCCTCTGCATGAGGGAAGCCGAAACTCTCCAGCAATTAAACCGCACCTACGCCCGCTGCGGCGGACGAACGCTCAGCTACTTTTCCGGCTGCGACTATTTCCGACTGGCCAGTCACCCCAAGGTCATGCAAGCCGTGAGCGACGGCTTGAGGCGTCACGGTTTGAATGTGGCCGCATCGCGGCTCACCACCGGAAACCACGAGGTTTATCCATCGTTGGAGCGTGACCTCGCCCGATTCTTCGCCACCGAAGCCGCGCTGCTCACCGGCACCGGCTACGTCACGAATCTGGTGGTCGCGCAATCCCTCGCCGGGCACTTCTCCCACGCCCTCGTGGACGAACGGGCGCACGCAAGCCTGCAGGACGCCGCCCTTTTGTTGAATTGCCCGATCTTGCCATTCAAACACCGCATGGTGGAGCACTTCGCCGCCACGCTGCGGCGTTGCGGCCCGGGCGCACGCCCGGTTGTGCTCACGGACGGAATGTTTTCCCATGACGGCTCGGTCGCCCCGCTACGTTCGTATTTGAAACTCCTGCCGCGCGATGGCTTGCTCGTGGTGGACGACGCGCACGGCGCGGGCACGCTGGGCAAAACGGGCAAAGGCACGGTTGAACTGGAACGCGTGAGCCGTGGCCGCATAGTGCAAAACATCACCCTGAGCAAGGCGTTGGGTGTTTACGGCGGGGCCATCCTGTGCTCGCAAAAATGGCGGATGAAGTTCGCGACCAGCCGGATGTTTGTGGGCAGCACTCCCCTGCCCTTGCCGCTCGCCTGTGCTGCTGGTAAAGCGCTGCAGATTCTCCGACGCGATACAAGCCTCCGCCGACGGCTAGCAAACAACTCCAGCTTCATCAAATCCACGCTGCGGCGGGCCGGTTTCGCGCTCCCCGACGCCCCCGGTCCGATTGTGCCGCTCCACTTCGACAATCTGAAGCAGATCGCGCGCGTGCAGCGCGCCTTGCTCGCCGCTGGCATTCTGCCACCCCTGATTCATTACCCCGGCAGCCCGGCGAACGGCTATTTCCGCTTCGTCATTTCCAGTGAACATACCCCACGGCAGCTGGAACAACTCGTCCGGGCACTGCAACCATTTGCTACGATGGGGCCTTGAACCAGCTACAAGGCGGCCAGCACCTCCGCCGCGTGTTGCTCCGGTTTGACCTGCGGCCAGATCTTTTTGATCTTCCCATCCGGCCCGATGAGAAAAGTGACGCGGTGGATGCCCTCATATTTGCGCCCCATGAAACTTTTCTGTCCCCACACGCCGTAATCGTTGACGATCTTCTTGTCATCATCCGCGAGCAACGGAAACGGCAGTTTGAATTTCGTCACGAATTTGTCGTGGGCCTTTACCGGGTCAACGCTCACACCCAACACCACTGCGCCCCGTTTTTTGAACACCGCGAAGTGGTCGCGAAATCCGCAGGCTTCCTGGGTGCAACCCGGAGTGTCGTCCCGCGGATAGAAGTAGAGAATGACTTGCTTTCCCTTGAAGTCGGCGAGGGAAACTCGGCCGCTGCCGTTCGTTGCCGCCGAGAAATCCGGGGCTTGGTCGCCTTCCTGAAGTTTCAATTTTAATTCGGTTGCCATGATGGTTTTTGGTTGTTAACGCATCGCCAAGTTAGCGCAAACTTTGCTTCCGTCGAATCCCTAATCGGAACTCCTCGCCAGACGATTGCGAACGCCGGGAATTATTGTTTTCAGGGAAAATCGCTTTGACTTCGCGGCGGGCACCTGGTTAGAGTGTCCCCGCTTTGGTTGGGGTCGTAGCTCAGTTGGTAGAGCACCACAATGGCATTGTGGGGGTCGCAGGTTCGAGACCTGTCGGCTCCACCATCATTTTAGGCCCGTAGATGTTGATTAAATTCAATGTTTACGGGCCTTTAGCTTGGATAAACGCTTTCTCTCCTGTCTCGCTCGCTGCCGACTTGGTGTTGCTGGCTACCAATACTGTCTGAAGGAAAGTGGGTGTGCGGAAGGTTAATTACGCTCCTGCCTCAGCGCGGCGACAGCTTGACGGTCAGTGATTCATAGCCCAATGCGCGCTGGTAGCGCGCCTCGGTTTCAACACGTTCCTTCGCCGCCAACACCTGGATGCCGGCAACCCGTTCGGTGCATTTCTG
>JADLHS010000060.1 GCA_020848635.1 Limisphaerales bacterium | reverse complement strand
TCGGTTATCCCACCGGGGTTGGCGGCAGTCTGTCAAACTGGCCAGTGCTGGATGCGTGGGTGAGAGCTGGAATTTCCGCGACCAATGCTTTAATCCAGACGGATTCCGGTCGTTCGGTGAAAGTCACCCGCAATGCCTTGGCTGGCGGTGGCACTTGGTCGCACGGGTATGGCGATCCAGGCAATACCGCGTGCAGTCAAGATCAGCGCATCGTCGGCACCGGGATGCGATTGCAATGGTTCGGGATGCCCGGCCCGCGCGGCATGATTGATCGCGGCTGCCGCAATCCGCAGCCGTTGTCGGTGAACGGCGTCCTGTTCAATGAGGGGCTGAATCGCTTGTCCGCCCAGGATGCCTACAATGGCCGAATTTACTGGTCGCTGGAAATTCCCAAGTTGATTCGGGTAAACATCCCCCGCGACACGAGCAACACCTGCGCCGATGAAGGCTCGTTCTACGTCGCTGTACGCGACACCTGCTGGCGGCTGAATGCGTATTCCGGCGAGCTTACGCAGTACTACAAAGTCCAGCCGCCCAACCCGGGCACGAATCACGATTGGGGCTACGTTGCCTGCGTCACGAATCGCATTTACGGGAGCAGCGTGAAGCGGGGCGCTGCATACACCGAATACAGCGGTCCGGCGTATTGGTATGATTCATTGGGCACGGAAAGCACGGCGAAGGTTTGCAGCGATAATTTGTTCTGCGTGTCCAAAACGAACGGCCTGCCGCTCTGGACCTATACCAATGGCGTGATCATCAACTCGACGATCACCATCGGCGGGGGCCGGATCTACTTTGCTGAATCTCGCAACGCCACCGCCAAGAGCCAGGCCACCGGTCGCATCACTTCAACCGCGCTGTGGCAGGACCTCTATCTCGTGGCGCTCGACGCGGCCTCGGGCACCCCACTCTGGCAACAATCGTTGACGAACATCACGGTTTCACCTTACCCGGTCGTGTTCTTCCTTTCGTACACCGGGGAGAAGCTGTTGCTCGCCAGTTCGACGAGCCAGTTCTATCTCTACGCGCTGAACGCGCAAACCGGAGCCGCCCTCTGGCAAAAAAGCCACGCGTGGCTCCGCGACAACCACGGCGGCCACATGTATCACCCGGTCATTGTCGGCAACACGGTGTATCTCGAACCTTTCGCCTACGACATCGCGACGGGGAACATCGTCAAGAGCGGTCTGCCGGGACGCGCGGGATGCAGCACGATGTCGGCGGCTGCCAACATGATTCACACCGTCCAACAAAATTACGACAGCGCGGCCCTCTGCTTTTGGGACCTCGGAACAGACAATCGTCGCCAGATGGTAGGCTCACGGGCGAGCTGTTGGATGTCGCTCATCTCCGCCGGCGGCATGGTGTTGTCGCCGTCCGCCAGTGCGGGCTGCACTTGCAGGTACCCGCTGCAAACCTCAATCGGCTTTGAAGCGCCTTGAAAGGATTTCACTCGCGATGAAATTGACCCGGAAACTGCCTGAACCGTTGAGACGTAGCGCGGGCATCCCTGCCCGCGGGTCCTGGCAGCATGCTTGCCGCCAGTTCCGAGCTTTCAACCCGGCACTGATTTGGATCGCGCTCGGTTCCTTGTTGCTATCGACTAATCTCCCCGCGCTCGACTGGCCGACCTATCAGCACGATTACCAACGCAGCGGCCTGACGCTGGAAAGCCTGGAACTCCCGCTCACGCCGAGTTGGACTTACCAAGCCAAAGCTCCCGCGCCGGCCTGGACCGATCCACCCAAGGCCGATTACTACGCCGCTCCCGGAACGCCGCTGAAGCCCCGGCTTGCGTTCGATCGCGCGCATCACGTTGCGGTCGTCAGCGGGCGGTTGTATTTCGGTTCTTCCGTTGAGCACACCATCAACTGTCTCAACGCCGACACCGGCACCACGAACTGGTCGTTTTTCACCGATGGTCCGGTGCGCATGACGCCAACCGTCCAGGACGGCAAAGTCTACGCCGGCTCGGACGACGGCACGGTCTATTGTCTCAACGCGACCAACGCCAGTTTGGTTTGGAAATGCACCCCGTCGGGCGCGACCAATTACCTCATCGCGAACAACGGCAATTTTGTTTCACCATACGCGATCCGCAGTTCGGTGGCGGTGGATCAAGGCGTCGCGTATTTCACCTCCGGCTTTTTCCCGCACGAGGGCGTTTATCTCTGCGCCGTGGACGCGGCGACCGGGGCGCGCACGATTGCGAGCCACTGGCAGCGCCGGTTCGACGGTTCGGCGGCATTGCAAGGTTACATCCTGCTTACCGCGACGCGCATCTTTATGCCCGGCAGCCGCAGCACGCCTTACTACTTCGATCGCGCCACCGGTGCCATGCTGGGTCAGTACAGCGGCGCAATGGGAACCTATGCCTTGCTCGCAGGCAGCTCTTTCTTTTATGGTCCAGCTGCTCGAGGCGGCGGACAGATTACCGAAGGTGGCCTGATCGGCGACACGGTCGCCGCCTACAACAATGGTAATGCGCTCGTCGTGACCGCGACCCGCTCCTACCTGCTCGGCGATACCACTTTGTCCGCCTTGGATCGCACGACCCGCGCCACCGTCTGGACCAGGAGCGCGAACTATCCTTATGCCCTGATCCTCGCCGGGACGACATTGCTTGCGGGCGGTGAGAACGAAGTGGCGGCGTTCGACGCGGCGACGGGCAACCAGACCTGGAGCCAACCTGTCAATGGACGGGCTTACGGCTTGGCCGTGGCCAATGGACGGTTTTTCGTCAGTACGGATACCGGCTACATCTACAGTTTCGCTCAGAGCCAAAGCTCCCGGCAAAGTGTCTGGATGCTTTATTGAAGCGCACGGAATCGCGGCGAATTCGTTGTCAATGTCGTGGGCGGGACTCGCCACTCGTTGTCCGATAAGTATTCATTCAGAATTGATGCCCGGGTGGGAACGGTCTCCTGGTTTCAATGCTTCCGAGTTGAACCTTTGCTCGCTACCCGTGCGGTGCGTCGCCGATCCCACAACGGAAGTTGCGGAGGTCGCGGAAGCTGCTCCATATTGACCAGGATTCGATGTGCGCGAGGAACAAAAAGAACATTTTGGGAAGCTGGCAAACAACCCGGCCATTGCTTGTGGCTTTGCTGCTCGCGTCGCTGAGCGGGCTGCGCGCCGCTGAGCCAATCGGGCGGGGGGACCTTGATCGCGAAATTCTGGACCAGTGGGCCGCACCCTTCCGTGGCTGGCATTACTGGCCGGATCACCTGATTCCGGCGGAACCGAACATTCCCGGGCACGAGACATTTCACAACCCCGACGTTCCCTGTGTTTACCAATTGCCGGGCCAGCCCGACCGGTGGTTCATGAGCTTCATCGCCTTCAATGGCCAGGGCTATAACTCGTTCGTGGCCGAGAGCACTGACCTCGTTCACTGGGACCATCCCCGGTTGGCGATGGGCTTCGGTCCCACCAACGAATTCGACGCCGGGGGCTGCGTTATCGGTGCGTTTCTCTACGCGTCCTACGACCTCAAGGCGCCGCGTTTGCTCAAGGAGCGCGCGGGAAAGTTTTGGACGCTTTACGGCTGTTACCCGCGGCAGGGGGGCTACGAATTGCGGCCTGGCTATGAAGGCGTGGCCCACAGCCGCGACGGGCGGAGTTGGGAGCGGGCGAAGAACGCACCCATCCTGGCCGTCCAGGATCCGGATTGTGCGGCGTGGGAGAAGGACTGCATCTACCAGCCCTGGCTGGTCGAAGAGTCGGGCCGGTTCTTCAATTATTACAACGCCGCGCAGGGCGGAGCCGAACAAACCGGTCTGGCCTTTTCCGCTGACTTGCTGGACTGGCGGCGCTACGCCACGAATCCGGTGATTCGTAATCGCCCGAACGGTTATGACGCGCAATTTGCGTCCGATCCCAAAGTCTTCCGCGACGGCGAACACTGGACGATGTTCTACTTTGGCGTGGGGCGGGGCGGAGCCCACATCATGGTGGCTTTTTCACGCGACCTGCTGCATTGGACGGCGCATCCGGAACCGCTTTACCGGGCGGGCGGTAATCCCAGCGGGTTGGACAAACAATACGCGCACAAGATTTCGCTGGTTTACAATCCAAAGAACGAGACGTTCTACCTTTACTACTGCGCGTGCGGCAGCAAAGGCCGCGGCATCGGCCTGATCACCAGCAAACCGCTCCCCCCGCCGGCTCCGGTGGTTAATGTGGAAACCGCGCCCTAAAGTTCTTCAAGGACAAACTCCCCAGCGTACTGCGCCTCCGAGCTGACCCAAGGGTGGTTGGATTATTTTCGCGTCCGTGCTGTGACCGGGTTTTTCATCGGCAGCCGGTCACTCGATCACGACAATGCGGTGGATGTCGAGCTGCGGAACGGTGAATTGCGCGGTTCCGTTTTGGTAATCGAACGGCAGGGAGTCGCCACCGGGCTCGAGGCTGATCCGTGACGGCTTCCCGGGCGTGCGGACGACGAGCTGCAGGGGGCCCACGGGCGGGATGGTATCATGGATGGGCGACTGCACATCCGCATGCGGTCCAGCCGTGTTCACGAGGTTGATCGCCAGTCGGCCGTTGAGGCGGTTTACCGCAACGTCCACATCTGAGGAGCCGGAGACTTCGACGAGCGGGCCGGGGAAGAGTTGGCGCGTAAGGTCGTTTAGGAAGCCGCGTGCGGTATCGGCGCGATTTCCCAGATAACCGCGGCTGAAGCAAAAGTAGGTCGCCGCGATTTTGCCCCGGCCGAGGGAAGTGATCGTGGCCGCGGGTTGCGAGGGTGAATTCGCATCCTTGGAGGCGTGCAGCCGGCCGAAAGGAAGCGCTTTGCCGATCACGACGGGCTTCGTCGGGTCTTTGGTGGGTGTCAGCACTCCGGCGTGCGCCAGATATCGGATTTCCGTTTGGGGTGACCCCTCCAGCGTGACGCCGAGTTCCGGGGCAAAGAGCGCGGCGGTCGCGGGGCCGATGAGCAACAGGTTGCCACCGGCTTCGACGTAGGCAATGAGTTCGGCCTTGAAAGCTGGTTCCAGATAATCCGTCTCGGGCACGACGATGAGCGGATATTCCGCCATTCGCCCGGAAAGATTGTGTTCGCTCAGGATCTCGACGGATTGCTGGGATTCCAGAAGGGCTTGCAGCGTACCGCGCAGTCGGGAGAGGTCCCGGTTGAAGAGCCCCTTGATCTCTCGGTAATGCGCGGCGGTGGAATAGAGAAACGCGACTTGTGGCACCGGCGCCGCGTGGTGACAGAACGCTTGCCGGGCGCGACAGAACTTCGCCACCTCGGCCATCGTGGGGATCTGCTCTTCGCGGATGGCCCCATCCCGCGTCTGGGTAATGTAGGCTTGGAAGCCGCCGCCCAGCGCCAGAACTACTGCGGCTTCTCGCTGCAACTGGACCACGGACTTGCGGTTCGACCCGTCCTTGCCGGGTTTGGTGGTGAAACTCCAGGCCATCAGGTCCCATGGTTTGCCTTGGGGGGCGAGATAACGGGCCGAGAATCGCGCCGAGTTCACACTGTCCTCCGGGGAATAGTCACCTGAGAGCCAATCGACCGGGGCGCATACCGCTTCGGGCATGTGATCGGTAAACGCCCAATTGCTGCAGAGCTGCATTTCCGGATTTGTCTGCTTCACGCCGGCAATATAGTGGCGCAGGTAGTCCCGATACGCCGCACGATTGAACTGCAGAAATTCATACCAATGCGGTTCGCTGGCTTTGCGCGGGACGTCGGTGATGCCGGTGGCTTCGCAGAAGGCCTTCAATGCCGCCTCGCCGTAATCGGGCATCGCGGCCCAGCATTCGCCATCCACCCAGGCCCCGTCCACGCGGTAGTCGCCCGCCAGTTCCCGCAGTTGGGGAATCAACAACTGGTCACCGTAGGGACTGAAGAACGAGGTCGCGTTGCCATTCGTGCTGCCGTTGGCATTGATCACTGCCCAGGTCGGGTGTTGACGAATGGCCTCGGAATCCCAAACGCCGGAGTAGTGCATGAACAACGCTACGCCGTGTTCGGCGGTTACCTGCCGCCAGAGCCGGAGCGGATCGCCCACAAAGCCGGGCGCGCGGTTGCCCACCTTGGTCGGGTAGCTCGAGAGACCGGGATGACCCTTGCAATCAATTTGCAGGTAATCGGGACGCACCTGGTTGATCACGTTCTCGATCATCGCCCGTGTCGTGTTCTTCCCGATCTCCGTGCAGTCAGGGCCCGCATGAAAATCGAAATGCACGCCGAGAAAACTGTCCGCGCGCCGAAGGCGTTTCGGTCCGGTGGTTACGGGGAACTCCTTTTCCACCGCCGCTTGGACCACTTTGAGCTGGTTTACTTGCGACTCGGCCAGCGTCCCGATCGGGCCTTGCTGTGGATTCCAGTTCGGTCCCATATCGAATGTCACTGCGCCGCCTTTGGCCACCACGGCGCATACCCAGTCAGCCCATTTTCCTTCCGGATGGCGGGTGTCCCGTTGACCCCAATTTGAACCAAGATAAGTGAGCGCATGCCACTGCGAACCGCTCAGCCAGCGCGAAGCGGGCAGGGTTGTAAACGGCTCGTTTAATTCCCCGGCCGTGTAATCCTCGGCATCGGTGTGATGCACCACCTTCACGCCGGGATTGAAGGTCACGATGGCGTTCGAGTTCCCGTGCTTGACCGCCGTCGCATAGATCTGGGCAATGGCTTCGTTGAAGTGGATGTGGTCATAGCCACCATCGAACCACCAGCCGGCAACCTTGTCGCCGTAGCGATCCGACCATTCCTGGATCACGGTGGCCCACTTGCGGGCGAACGCGAGATCAATGGGCTGGTCCTGTTTCCCTTCCGGCAGCCCAAAGGCCTTCTGGGCGCGGGCATCCTGATTCGGCACCTGGCAAGGTAGGTAGAGCATCAATCGGATGCCGCGGGATCGCAGGGCCTGCTGAAGATCGTGCGGGAGATCGCGCGAGGAACAACGTTCACTTGGCGCGTAGCCGGTGATGCGGTCATACGTAGCATTCGGCGAATTGAAATAGCCGGAATTTTGTCCGAGTGTGAGGACGAAATAACTGGCACCGACCGTCTCCAACTGTCGGGCTAACGCCTCGACGTCGAAGTCCTGGACCTGGGCAAGTTGGCGGTCGTCGCCGGGTAAAAAATGCATGAAGCCGCCGTAGCGTGCTTCCGGGAGCCAGTCCGTATTGCGATTATTGGGCGTGGCCAGGGCGCTGCAGGTGAGTATCAGGATCGAAACTGCCGTCAGTCTGAGGTGGGTTGTATTCATCGGTGTTGATTGCGTCGCGCTCAAGTGAGAAGAGTCACCGATTCATGTTAGCGGTCAAGCTGGAAGGAGAAACTTCGTCTTGCCGGCCGGCGACCTTTTCTGAGAGTTAACTGGGTTGGTTCGCAACTGCGAGCGCGGCCCAGTTATCGCCAAGCTGCAATGACTGACCCTTCGCCTTCCGGCATTGAATTGCCTTTCGGTTCGCGTAGTGTCTTCTCGTGTTCAAGGACAAACTTCATATTGGCGCTGGCTGGGTGCGGGCGAGCCGGGCGAACCTGACGCGGTTGGTTGCCGTGATAATGCTGGTTCAACTGGGTTGGGCTGCGGAGTTTCCCAAGGTCGCTGAATCTCCCGTCGAGATGCGGAAACTCCAGGAGTGGACGACCGCGAAGTTTGGCGGCGACCGGCCCGTGTCCTCACCCCAATTGGGATTGGTAGTGGTGACCAATTTTGACGAGTTGTGTCTGAATACGCGGATGGGCCAGCCGCTGGCGATCGGCAAGACGGAGTATTCGCGTGGCCTCTTTTGTCATGCGAACAGCAGGCTGCTCGTGCGTTTGCCCGCCCCGGGCAAAGCTTTCTCGGCCTTCGTCGGCGTGGACAGTAACAATCAAACGCGTGGCGGGCGCGGCAGTATCGTTTTCTCAGTATCGGTCGCGGGGAAGGAGGCGTTTCGTTCAAAAATCATGCGTGAAGATACGCCCGCCGAGCGCCTGAGCATTGAGCTTGGGGGTGCGACGGAGTTTTTGCTGGAAGCAGGTGATGCCGGTGACGGCATTGCTTGTGATCAGGCCGACTGGGTGGATGCGAAGATCTTATTGGCTGACGGTCACGTTCTGTGGCTGGGTGAATTGCCGATTCTCGAAGGGCAGGCGATGCCGGCGACGTCTACGGACCTGCCCTTTTCGTTCAGCTATGGTGGCCTGCTCTCAGCAGCACTACTTCCGCAGTGGGAGCTGAATCGCCGGGCCCAGAAGCTCGACGACCAAAGGACGAAGCGAACCATGACTTGGGCCGATCCCAAGACCAAGTTGGTGCTCCGCTGGGAGGCTATTGAGTACCACGACTTCCCGACGGTAGAATGGACACTGTATTTCAAGAACAACGGGGCGATGGACACGCCTATCATTGCGGACCTCCAAGCCTTGGACACGCGGTTCGAGCGGAAACAGGACGAGGTCTATGCCCGATTCGCCGCGCCGGGCGAGTTCGTCTTGAACCATAACGTCGGGAGCCCGTGTGCCGCCAATGATTACCAACCGCTCCGAACCAGCTTAGCCCACAAGACGGCCAAACGCATCGCCACGTCCGGCGGTCGCGGGTCGAACAGCGACTGGCCCTATTTCAACATCGAATGGCCGGGGGAAGGCGTCATCGCTGTGGTGGGTTGGCCCGGTCAATGGGCGGCGAGTTTCACGCGCGACGAGGCCAACGGGTTGCGGGTGCGTGCGGGGCAGGAGCAGACCCACTTCAAACTGTTGCCCGGCGAGGAAGTCCGTACACCGCTGATTGTCTTGCAGTTTTGGCAGGGCGACCGGATTCGCTCGCAGAATACTTTCCGTCGCTGGATGCTTGCCCACAATGTGCCCCAGCCGGGCGGTCAGCCGATCTCGCCAATGCTGTTTGGCTGCAGTTCGCACTTTACCAGCGAGATGGTTGATGCGAACGAAACGAATCAGTTGCAGTTTATCAATCGCTACCTCGAGGAGCGATTGAAGATTGATTATTGGTGGATGGACGCCGGGTGGTACTTTTGCGACGGCAACTGGACCAAGACGGGCACTTGGGAGGTGGATACCAAGCGGTTTCCGCGAGGTCTTCGGGCGATCAGTGACCCTGCGCATTCCAAGGGTATCAAGACCATTGTCTGGTTCGAACCCGAGCGAGTCGCGCCTGGCACATGGTTGACCGAACAGCATGCGGAGTGGATTCTCGGCGGGAAGAAGGGCGGCCTGTTAAACCTCGGCAATTCCGTGGCTCGCGAATGGCTGACTGAACACGTCAGCAAGCTGATCACGGCCCAAGGCATTGATCTGTATCGCCAGGATTTCAACATGGACCCGCTTGACTCGTGGCGGCAGAACGATGCCCCGGATCGGCAGGGCATTACCGAGAATCACCATATCACCGGCTACCTGGCCTTTTGGGACGAACTGTTGCGCCGGCACCCGGGGTTGCTGATTGACTCGTGTGCCAGTGGCGGCCGCCGAAACGACCTCGAGACCATGCGCCGCTCGGTGCCGTTGTGGCGAACCGATTTCCGGCTCGATCCGGTCGGCACGCAGTGTCACAGCTACGGGATTTCGTTCTGGCTCCCGCTGAGCGGGACGGGCACGGGAAGTTATGCTGCCTATGACTTCCGCAGCAATATGTCCCCCCTCCTGAACTGCATTTGGGACGTGCGCATCAAGGACGCCGACTACGAGTTGATGCGCCGCTTGTGCGAGCAGTTTCGCCAGGTGGCTGATTGCTATCTTGGCGATTTCTATCCGCTGACCCCATATAGCTTGGAGAACACTTCCTGGCTGGGCTGGCAGTTCGACCGACCCGATCTCGGCTCGGGCATGGTGCAAGTCTTCCGGCGGAGCGAGAGCATCTACAAAGCCGCAGATCTGCGACTTTCGGGACTCGATCCGGAAGCCCGCTACCGGGTCAGGAATTTGGACTCTCCGGACGCCGATATTCTTACGGGCCGACAGTTGATGTCCGCCGGGGTCGCTATCGTGTTGAACGACCGACCGAGCGCGGCGGTGATCCGTTATGAAAAGATCGGCGAGTAGGCGAACCGGCAACTCGACTTTTGACTTCTTCAAATCGTCGTGTCGCCACGTACGCTTAATCTGCCGCCCCACCATCAATGATCGAAGCTTGACGCGCCGACTTGGTTTCCGAGCGCCCGTCGGCGGCTATTTCTTGAATCCACGAATCAGCGCAACCAAACCTTTGACCTCCGCATCCGAAATGCCCTCAGCCGGCTTCATTACTGTCTTGCCATCCTTATCCTTGACCCCTTCCTTGATCGCCTTGGCCATGGCGTCGTCTTTCATTGCCGCCTGGACCTTGGCATCCGTGTAATCCTTAGCGCCCAACTTTTGCCCCATCTTTGTCTGGCCTTTGCCGTCCGCCCCGTGGCACTTGCTGCAATCCTTGTCATACATGGTCTTGGCCTCACCCGCGTTCGTGCCGACGGTTGGCAGGGCCAGCGCGGCGATGACCAACATAAGTGTCTTTTTCATGATTTTGATTGGTTTCAGTTGTTGTAAGTTTAGCGTTGCTCGCCCTTACGGCGAGGTCCGGCCATTTCGACCTTGGTTCATCCGACGTTTGGACCCTGCGAATCATTCATCGCCAACCGCCGTCTGAGCCCAGTGTTCATTTGACCTGCCCTCTGGCATGGGCGTCGGAAGTCGCCTGACCGGGGATCGTTTGCTTGCGGAGGGGAGGAAAGCGGCCATTATTGAAGAAATCGAATCAACCTGGGAATGAAATCCACCATCAACCAACACCGCATTATGAATCCGCTCCGGTTTTCCCTGGCCCTGCTTTTGGGCGCTTGCTTGTTCCAAGGGTGCGCTGCCTCGGGACGTCATCCCGCGCCTGCCAATCCCGATGAAGCCCGGGCGCGCTTCGAGGTGGTGCGCGCCAAGTTCAATGCTGACAAGATCCGCACCCTCAACCAAGTGATGAAGCTCACGGTCGCCGAGGCGGACAAGTTCTGGCCGATCTATCGTCAGTACGAACAAGATCTTGCCGCCGTAGGCGATCGCAAACTGTCGCTCGTCCGCAGATTCATGGCGGACTATCGCGCTGCGCGGCTGGATGATCGAAACTCCCAGGCGATGGCTGATCAGTGGCTGCAAAACGTGCAGGAGCGGCTCGATCTCTGGAAGAAATATCACCAGCAGATCAGCGAGACTGTGTCGCCCACCCGCGCGGCGCAGTTTCTTCAGGTCGAGAACCAGATGGCAATTCTGCTGGATCTGAATCTTGCTTGGGAACTGCCGATGGTGGGTGAGAAACCATCGGAAGCACGAACCAAGGCCACTCAGAATCAGCCATGAGCAACATTGCTGAAGCTCCGGGTCGCGTCTTGTTGGTGTTTTTTGGAATGCTCCGCACCGGATGTCGGTCCTTGAACGATCCGACTTGGGCCGGTTTTCGTCAGGGGCAATTGCCAATCGGAGCGTGGCCTAAGTTCAGGAAGCCGCGCGGAAGATCAATTACCTGCACGTGACTCGCAGGGGCGCATTGCTGGGCATAGGTCAATTTCCGGGTGCGAACTGAGCTCGTTGAACTCGACGCCAGTCGCTAGCTTTGCCGGAGCGGGACCAGGCGAGATATTTGTATTGGTCCGGAAATGCCACCGACGCGTGATTCCCGTTCGAACTCCAATGCCCGCTTGTGATACGGGCTGGGCCAGCCTGGTCCCTGCCGTTGCTGCCATGCGTGACTCACACGATCCGACGTTAATTCGTTTGCCAGGGTATTCGCAACGCGGAGGGTGACGGTATGCGTTCCGGGTTCGCACATGGGCAGAACGACGCGCCAAGGTGACCACAACAGTTGGCCCGCTTTTTCTCCGTCCAGATACACGGTGGCGGCGTACTCAATCGGACCAGTTTCGAGTTGGAGGAGTGACCCGCGCCAGGTTTTGGGCATGGTGAGCGTGAACTGGTAATCAACCGCTCCCGAGAAATCTTCACCCAGCCAGGTTTTCCAGCTGGCTGATTGGATCAGTGGAATCTTGGCGAAGGTGAGGTGCCGAATCTCGAAGTCGTGCTCACCCACAACGTTTTGCTTTCCCGCCACCGCCCGAATCTCCGCCGGATCAATTGTCATTCGTTCATGCGGTTCCACTCCTTGGCGCGCAAATCGCGACTGCGATCGGGAGAACAAATACGCCTTCGTCTCGCCGGGGGCGAGGTCAAGCGCGATGCGCTTGTTCTCAATCGTTCCACGGGTAATGACACCCGTCATCAGGTCCAGCTCGGCAACGTTGGCGCTGACCGCCCCCATACCGCCCCGGTACGGTGTGCTACCTTCATTCAACAGGACGACCAGCCGCTGATCCTTCAGTTGGCGCCCAGCTACGCGCACATCGGGGCCTGGCGGCACCAGGGTGATGAGGGGAGCTGCGCTCGCTGCCACCTCGGCGACCGGGCCGAACTTAATCGAGCGCATCGAGCCTTCCGGTGGGAGTCCATCGCAGCCTGGTGGGTGATTTACGCACAGCACTTGGCCGCCCGCGGCGGCGAATTCTTCGAGGCGTTGTCGAGCCTGCGGCTGCATCCACTTCACTTTCCCGCAGACGATCGTGGCGTAGCGCATGGCGCCTACTAGCAGTTCCTTGCCCTCCACCGTCCCACTGAGGAGCAGATCGTCATCGATTAGATCAAACGGACACTGGCAGGTCATCAGTTCCTGTGCGACCGCTTCGTAGGACTCCACCGCATTCTTGGCTGCGAGGCCCCATGCCCACATATCCCGCGCCGGGTAGTACAGCGCCGTGCCGATAAGCGGCCTTCCGACGGAGAGGGTGTAACCCAAACGCGCCACATAGGCATGATAGCCGGTCGAATGATCCCACAATGGATTCATCGGGCCAAAGTGCGGACGCTCGCCCGTCATGTGATGGTCTCGAGTATTGAGCGGATAGCAGCCAACTACCAGCAGGTTAATGCCACGGAGGTACTGGTAATCCGTGAGCCATTTCATCTGCGCGGGTGTCAGGCCATTGCCGTAAACGCAGAAGGATTCCGAAAACGCAAAGCGCGTCCCATTTTGATGGGCGGCTGAGGCGGCCGCGACTGGAAAATTGGACTGGCCTGAGCGCCCGGGGAAGAGCTGCCGCCAGATCAAGTCCACCCCTGGCACATCCATTTGCCGCAATTG
>JADLHS010000059.1 GCA_020848635.1 Limisphaerales bacterium | reverse complement strand
GGGGAATGTGATTTCGCAGCCGCACAAAACGCCGGTGGAGGATGCCAATGCGGCGGGCTTCGGCTCTTTCAAGTCTCAGCCGATCAAACAACAGAACGTCGCGGGCAAGGGCGTCTGGCATGACGGATTCTGGAACGTGATCTTCGTGCGCGATCTCAAGTCGAAGGATGCCGACGACGTGAAGTTTGTGGCGGGCAAACCGGTGCCCGTCGCGTTCGCCATCTGGAACGGCGAGCAGCATGACCGCAACGGGCGCAAGATGGTGAGCAACTGGTATCAACTGATTCTCGACGACGGCAAGACGGCCAAACGCTAACCGGTTTAACGATTCAACGATTTAACCAACCACGTATGAACGACAATCTTTCCCGCCGCTCCTTCCTCCAACGCAGCGGCCTCGTCGGCGCAGGCATCACCGCCGCGCAATTGCTGCCGCTCCGCTTCCTCCAGGCGCAGCCGCAGATCGAAGATGTGCTCAATCCGCTCGCGCATTATCCGAATCGCGATTGGGAGCAACTCTACCGCAATCAATATGCCTACGACCGCGAGTTCTCCTGGGTCTGCGCGCCGAACGACACGCACAATTGCCGCATCACGGCGCACGTTCGCAATGGCGTCATCGTCCGGCTCGGCGAGCAATACGACGTTCACACCTACACTGACCTCTACGGCAAGCACGCATCCGCCGCTTGGGGCAACCGGCATTGCGCCAAGGGCTACACGTTCCACCGCATTCTCTACGGACCGTATCGGCTCAAGCATCCCATCGTACGGCGCGGGTGGAAGCGCTGGGCCGACGACGGCTTTCCGACCCTCACGCCCGAGGTGAAGGCGAAATACAAGTTCGACACGCGCGGCACGGACAAGTTCGAGCGGATCTCGTGGGACGACGCGTTCACCTACATCGCCAAAGCGACGAAGGCCATTGCCACGCGTTACAGCGGCGAGGCGGGCGCGAAGCTGCTCGAATCACAGGGCTACCCGAAGGAGATGATTGACGACATGGGCGGTGCGGGCACACGCACCATCAAGATGCGCGGCGGCATGGGGCTGCTCGGCGTGCTGGGCAAATACGGCATGTATCGCCTGTGCAATTCCCTCGCGTTGCTCGACGTGAACATTCGCGGCGTGAAGCCTGAGGACGCCAAGGCGGGGCGCATCTGGTCAAATTACACCTGGCACGGCGATCAAGCGCCCGGCCATCCATGGGTGCATGGCTTGCAGAATTCGGAATCGGACTTCAACGATCTCCGCAATTCCAAGCTCATCATCATGAACGGGAAAAATCTCGTCGAAAATAAAATGGCCGACGCGCATTGGTTCGTCGAGGCGATGGAGCGCGGCTGCAAGATCGTCGTCATCGCACCCGAATACGGCGCGCCGTCCACGAAGGCCGACTATTGGATTCCCGTGCGTCCCTCCACCGACGCGGCGTTGTGGCTCGGTGTCACGCGGCTGATGATTGACAACAAATGGTATGACGAAGCGTTCGTGAAGCAGTTCACGGATTTCCCGCTGCTCGTCCGCACCGACAATGGCAAACGCCTGCGCGCCGCCGAAGTATTTTCGAACTACACCAGCATCTTGTCCGCCGACAGCCCCAGCAAGAAGGTGCAGGGCATTACGGACGAACAACACAAGAAGCTCGGCGATTTCGTGGTGTGGGATGCGAAGTCGAATTCGCCCAAGGCCCTCACGCGCGACATGGTCGGCGCGACGCTTACCAAGAGCGGCATTGACCCGACGCTCGATTGGAAGGGCAAAGTCAAGCTCACGGACGGCAGCGAAGTGGAAGCCGCCACGTCCTGGAATCTCTACCAGGTGCATCTGAAGGATTACGATCTCGACAGCGTTTCCGAAATCACCAGCGCGCCGAAGGAGTTGATCGAACGGCTCGCGAAGGACATCGCGACCACCACGCCGACTTCGCTGCACCAGGGGGAAGGCATCAACCACTGGTTTCACGCCACCGAGGCGAATCGCGCGGCGTATCTGCCGATGATGCTCACCGGCAACATCGGCAAGCCCGGCGCGGGCTGCCATGGCTGGGCGGGCAACTACAAGGCCGCGCTGTTCCAGGGCAGCAAGCTGACCGGCCCCGGCTTTAAAGGTTGGGTCATGGAAGACCCCTTCGAGCAGAACCTCGATCCCAAAGCGCACGGCAAGGAAATCCATGCTCACGGCTATACGAAGGACGAAGAGCCGGCTTACTGGAATCACGGCGACCGGCCGCTGATCGTCGATACTCCCAAGGAAGGCCGGAAAGTTTTCACCGGCAAATCCCACATGCCGTCGCCGACCAAGGCGATCTTTACGACCAACGTGAACCTGATCAACAACGCCAAGTGGGCTTACGGCATGATCAAGAACGTCAACCCGAACGTGGAGTTGATCGTGACGATGGACACGCAAATGACAGCCAGCGTGGAGTATTCCGACTTCGGCCTGCCGGCGAATTCATGGGTGGAGTTCGAGGATTTGGAAATCACCGCAAGCTGCTCAAACCCCTTCCTGCAAATTTGGAAGGGCGGCATCAAGCCACTTTACGATTCCAAAGACGACCTCGCTATTCTCGCCGGCATCGGGGCGGCGCTGGGAAAACTCACCGGCGACAAACGGTTCTATACGCACTTCAAATTCGAGCACGAAGGCAAGCGCAGCATTTACATCCAGCGACTGTTGGACACCTGCACCACGACGGCGGGCTACAAGCTCGACGACATCATGGCTGGCAAATACGGCCCGCCCGGCGGTGCCTTGCTGTTGTTCCGCACTT
>JADLHS010000058.1 GCA_020848635.1 Limisphaerales bacterium | reverse complement strand
TGAGAATGCCTGAAAGGAGGTTGTTTTTGCGGGCGGAGGCTGAACGCTCGATGTAGCAGGAACGCGGACTTTAGTGAGCTTCACCGTGCGTCGTTGCGAGACGCTGGTAGACTTCTTTGCGGGTTGCTTGGTGGCCCTTGAAGCAGGCTGAAGCCCGCGCTCCGGTACGAGCGGGTCGGGAATCTTCCGGCGGATTTTGGATTATAACTTTTTTTGGATCAGGTCCCTGATCCAGCCTCTTCTTGCTTTGGGAGACGAACGCTTTCGCCGGGACGATTCAGACAGTCCCTTGGATCGATCGCGATCCGGGGCCAAGGATCAAGCATTGTTTTGGCAGAACGACCAAAACGCGAATGGGCTTCGGTGGGTTCCGGCCAAACCGCTTGACACCGCACGCCCGACGATTGCCAATTACGGCCATGCAAACGACAAAAAGAATCGCTCCCCGCACTGGCAAAAGGCCGGGGCGTCCACCCAATCCGGCAAGGCTGGCCAAGCCTCGGCGGGGGGAACTTTGGGTGGCGGTCAAAGTTGAACGCGGGTTCATCGCCGAGGCCCAGGTTTTTGAATCCGAACAGGCAGCCGAACAAACCGGCCGGAAATGGCGGGCTCGTCTCAATCCGGATTACGACGAAGCCGCGGTGCTAAAGCGCCGCTTGATTCCGTGCCGTGCAACTTCTTCGTGAAGCATCTGGCCTTTTACGTTCGGGACCAGATTGATGTTGGCATTGAGATTCTGGCGATGAAGTCGCTTCAGTCCAAGATGTCTTCCGGGCCGGGGTATTACGAAGGCGAGCTTTACAACATTATCCGAAATGGGCGCGGTGTTCCGGCGGTTCCGTTGGTGATCATCGGAGTCGAACCCTGAGCGCCCGCTTTCCAGCTTCGGCATCACACCTTGTTCCGGCAAGCTGCGCCCGGCCTTGCCGACCGACAGAACACACAAATCCCCGGTCGGGCCGCGTTGCCGTGCGGCCCAAAATTCCCGTCCCCTCCCGGCCACCTCCGACCGGGGTGGTGGTGGTCGCCTCAAAACGCCCCAGCCGACGGATTTGGCGCGGCCAACGCGCGCCACGGGGAGGTTGCTTTTCCACCCGGAACTCCTCAACTTTCCTCGGTCGAAACGAAGTTACCCAAACCAACCACCCGCGATAAAAGGAAGCATGAGAAAACTGAAGTTGTTCCGCCTGGCCGTCGGCCTGGCATTGGGCGCCCTCGCTACCGCGCACGCGGCAGATAAGAAGCCCAACATTCTGGTCATTATGGGTGATGACATCGGCATCTTCAACGTCAGCGCCTTTCACCAAGGCATGATGGGCTACACCACCCCGAACATCGATCGCCTCTCGAAAGAAGGCGGCATGCTGATGACCTACTACGCCCAGCAAAGTTGCACCGCGGGCCGTTCGGCCTTCATCACCGGTCAGTTGCCTTTCCGCACCGGCCTTTCGAAAGTCGGCCTGCCCGGCGCGGATCTGGGACTCCAGCCCCAGGACGCGACGATTGCGGAGTTGCTCAAACCCCTCGGTTATCTGACGGCCCAGTTCGGCAAGAACCATCTCGGGGACAAGGATGAATTCCTCCCGACTAATCATGGTTTCGATGAATTTTTCGGGAATCTCTATCACCTGAACGCCGAGGAGGAACCGGAAAACCCCGACTACCCGTCGAGTCCGGATTTCAAGAAGAAGTTTGGCCCGCGCGGCGTGATCAGGTCCTCCGTCGGCGGCAAGATCGAGGATACCGGCCCGCTCACCAAGAAACGCATGGAAACGATCGACGAGGAGGTTTTGGGCGTGACCAAGGATTTTCTGAGCCGCGCCAAAAAGGCAGACAAGCCGTTCTTCTGCTGGTTCAACACCACCCGCATGCACAACTTCACCCATGTGAAGCAGGATCACTCCGGTAAAACCGGACTCGGTTTCTATGCGGACGGCATGGTCGAGCATGATGCGTTGGTCGGAGATCTCCTCAACTACGTGGACGAGCTCGGACTAACGGACAATACGATCGTGCTCTACATCACCGACAACGGCCCGATGGTCTGCCTCTTTCCGGATTCCGGCACCACTCCATTCCGGGGCGAGAAAAACACGAATTGGGAAGGTGGTTGGCGCGTTCCGGCCCTGATCCGCTGGCCCGGTGTCGTGAACCCCGGCTCGAAGTTTACCGGCATCGTCGCGGGTGAGGATTGGATGCCGACCCTCCTTGCCGCTGCTGGTGATC
Organism: Limisphaerales bacterium; assembly: GCA_020848635.1. Taxonomy (GTDB): domain Bacteria; phylum Verrucomicrobiota; class Verrucomicrobiia; order Limisphaerales; family JADLHS01; genus JADLHS01. The sequence continues at coordinate 7,082 of JADLHS010000058.1, read as the reverse complement.
CGAGAATCAAGGAAGAATTGCTCCAAGGCCGCAAAGCTGGTGATAAAACCTTCAAGGTGCACCTCGATGGCTACAATCAGATGGATTACCTTTCGGGCAAGTCGAACAAGAGCGCCCGCGACGAGTTCTTCTACTTCAGCGACGATGGCGACCTGCTCGCCATTCGCTACCAGCGCATGAAGATTCATTTCATGGTCCAGGAAGCCACCGGCATCAACGTTTGGCGCCGTCCCTTCACTACGCTGCGCGCCCCGATTTTCTTTGATCTTGAAGTCGATCCGTTCGAACGCGGTCAGGAGGGGATGGGTTACGATGATTGGTGGTATCGTCGTTCCTACATCGCCGTCCCGGTGCAAAACATTGTTGGCAAGACCTTGATGACCTTCAAGGACTTCCCGCCCCGCCAGAAGCCCGCCAGCTTCACCATCGATCAAGCAATGGCAGCCCTCACGAAACCCGGTGCCCCGGGCAAATAGAGGAGATCAACCTGAGCAATCGGAGCGAACCCGAACCGGGTAATCCTGAACTCCGTTTGCTCTGTGCTGGCTGCTCAGCGTTCAAAACCATGAAGACATGCACTTTCCTAACCGGCTTCAGCCTCGCGCTGGGGCTGTTTTCTCCCATCGCAGGGGCGCAAGAAATCCTGCCGTTTCCACCCACGCCGTCCGGCTCCGCTGCGGGGCTGACGATCCAGGATTCCACTTACAAGAAACGCGTCGAACCCAAGCGCCTGGCGGCGGGCGCGCCGAACATCCTCATCATCCTCATGGACGATCTCGGACCGGCCACACCTTCGACTTACGGCGGCGAGATCCACACTCCGACGCTGGATCGCGTGGCCAAGATGGGTGTCTCCTTTAATCGCTTCCACTCCACCGCCATGTGCTCGCCCACACGCGCGGCGCTGCTGACCGGGCGCAATCATACGTTCGTTGGCAACGGCCAGATCGCCGCGATCGCCAATGACTTCGACGGCTTCAGCGGCGTCATCCCGAAGTCGTCGGCAACGGTCGCCGAAGTGCTGAAGGATTACGGCTACAACACCGGCGCGTGGGGCAAGTGGCACAACACGCCCGAGGAGCAGATCACGAACAAGGGGCCGTTCGACTATTGGCCGACGGGGTACGGCTTCGAGTATTTTTACGGCTTCCTTGCCGGTGAAGCCTCGCAGTATGAGCCGACCCTGACGCGCAACACTTCCCCGGTCACCGCGCATCTGCCCAAGGACTATCACTTCACCGACGACATCGCGTCGGACGCCATCACTTGGCTGCGCGAACAAAAGGCTTACGCGCCGGACAAGCCGTTCTTCATGTATTGGGCGCCGGGCGCATCACATGGCCCGCATCAGATCATGAAGGAATGGGCCGACAAGTATAAGGGCAAGTTCGACGACGGCTGGGACAAGTATCGCGAGCGCGTTTTCGTGAACGCCAAGGCGAAGGGCTGGATTCCGCAGAACGCGCAACTCACACCGCGCCCCGCTTCCATGGCTTCATGGGATTCCATTCCCGAGGACGAGAAACCATTCCAGCGCCGCCTGATGGAAGTCTTCGCCGGCTTCACCGAGCACGCCGACTACAATGCCGGTCGGGTGATTGACGAGATCGAGAAACAGGGGAAGCTGGACAACACGCTCATCTTCTACATCTGGGGCGACAACGGTTCTTCCTCCGAAGGATTATATGGCACCATCAGCGAACAACTCGCGCAGAACGGAATTCCGACCAAGATTTCGCAACACCTTGAGGCATTGAAGGAACTTGGTGGCCTGGATGCGCTGGGCGGTCCGCAGACCGATAATATGTATCACGCCGGCTGGGCGTGGGCGGGCAGCACGCCTTACCCAGGCACCAAACTCATGGGCGCTTACTTCGGCGGCACCCGCCAGCCGATGACGGTCTCCTGGCCAAAACGCATCAAGGCGGACCCGACCGCGCGGCCGCAGTTTCACCACGTCATTGACATCGTGCCGACGATTTACGAACTGACGAAGATCACGCCGCCCAAAGTCGTGAACGGCTTCGAGCAGGACCCGATTGCTGGCGTCAGCATGGTCTATGCATTTGGCGACGCCAAAGCACCGGGGATGCGCAAGACCCAGTTCTTCGACATCATGGCCAGTCGCGGCATTTACCATGACGGTTGGTTCGCGAGTGCGCCCGGTCCGCGTGAGCCGTGGGTCGGCGGAATCCCCAAGGGCGTCAAGGAATGGTCGCCGCTGACGGACAAGTGGGAACTCTATAACCTCGACGAAGACTGGAGCCAGGCGAACGACCTCGCCGCTGCGAATCCGAAGAAACTTGAAGAGATGAAACTGCTGTTCCTGCTCGAATCCACTAAGAACAAGAACCTGCCCATCGGCGGCGGCTTGTGGTCCACCGCGATGTTCCATCCCGAGGATGCGCCCGCCTCCACGCTCACCGAATGGACCTTCGATGCTCCCATCACCCGCATGCCGGAATCTGCCGCGCCCAAGCTCGGCAAGGTGGATAGCCTGGTGACCATGGACGTGGACGTGCCCGTGAATGCCAACGGCGTCCTCTACGCGCTGGCCGGTTTTTCTGGCGGCATCACCTGTTATGTGAAAGACGGCTTTCTGTGCTACGAGTTCAACTTGTTTGAAGTCCAACGCACCAAGCTCAAGTCCAAAGCCAAGCTGCCGACCGGCAGGGTGAAGGTGGAAGTCGAATCCAAGCTCGGCGCCAAGATTGGCGGGCCGATGGACGTCACGCTGAAGGTGAATGGCAAAATTGTGGCGCAGGGCCGGGTGCCCGCCGCCATGTCGCTCCACTTCACCAGCAACGCGACCTTTGACATTGGGACCGACCTGGATTCGCCCGTCTCGCTCGATTACTACGACCAGGCACCGTTCGCCTTCAACGGCACCATCGGCACCACGACGATCAAGTATTTGAAGAAGTAGAAATAATCACTCTCCGTTCCTCGGAAAACAAAATCATTCCATCATGAAAACCCATTTCATCCGCGCCCTCGCTTTCGGGCTACTGCTGTGCGGCTCGGTTTCAGCCCAAGCCGCGGAAGCGAAACCCAACATCGTCCACATCGTCGCCGATGATCTCGGTTGGAAGGATGTTGGCTTCAACGGTTGCCCCGACATCAAGACGCCCAACCTTGACGCGCTCGCGGCAGGCGGCGCGAAGTTCACGCAATTCTACGTCCAGCCCATGTGCACGCCGACGCGCGCGGCACTGATGACCGGCCGTTATCCGTTCCGCTATGGCCTGCAAACCATCGTTATCCCAGGCCCCGCCGGTTACGGTCTCGACACCAGCGAGTTCCTGATGCCGCAGTGCCTCAAGGAGGCCGGCTACACCACGGCCATCATTGGCAAGTGGCACCTTGGCCACGCCGATATCAAGTATTGGCCCAAGCAGCGCGGCTTCGATTATCAATACGGCGCGATGATCGGTGAGCTGGACTATTACACGCACAGCGACGCCGGCGTACTCGACTGGTTCCGCAATAACAGACCGGTCAAAGACGAAGGTTATACCACCCAGCTCATCGGCAACGACGCCGTGAAATACATCAACGGACAGAGCGCGAATAAACCGTTCTATCTCTACCTCACGTTCAATGCCCCCCACACGCCGTATCAGGCGCCGCAGGAATACGTGTACCGCTACAAAAACATCGAAGACCCCACGCGCCGCACCTACGCCGGCATGGTCGCTTGTCTCGATGACGAGATCGGTCGCGTGGTCGCCGCGCTCGACAAGAAAGGATTGCGCGACAGCACGCTCATCCTTTTTCACAGTGACAACGGCGGCACGCGGAACGCGATGTTCGCTGGCCAGATGGCCGACCTGTCCAAGACCAAGCTACCTTGTGACAACGGCCCCTATCGCGATGGCAAGGGTTCGCTCTTCGAAGGCGGCTGCCGCGTGACCGCTTGCGCCAATTGGCCCGGCCACATCAAACCCCAGACCGTGGATGGCATCATGCACGCCGTGGATATCTATCCCACGCTGGCCGCGCTGGCCGGTGCATCCACTGCCAAGTGTAAACCGCTGGATGGTTTGAACGTCTGGGACACCATCGCCGAGGGCAACCCCTCCCCGCGTTCCGAAGTCATCTACAACGTCGAACCGTTCCGCGGCGCCGTACGCCAGGGCGATTGGAAACTCATCTGGCGCCCGCTGATTCCCGCGAGTTTTGACCTCTACAACCTCGCTGAAGATTCCTATGAAACAAACAACGTCGCTGCCGCACATCCCGACAAAGTGGCGGCGATGCAGGAGCGTCTCAATGCGCTGGGCAAGGAATCCACCAAGCCGCTCGCGCTCATATACATCACCAGCGTAGGGCTGGCGCATGGCAAGCCGCTCATGGGTTCCGTCGGCGGCAAGAAAAGCCCTACCGCGACCGAAGGTGACGGACCCTCGATCACTGACGAAGGCATTGGCGAAGTCGAGGCCGCGGCGGCGCATCACTGATTTCCAAAGCCGGCCCAATTCAAGTCGCCATGTCCCTCCTCTTCATAACGCGACCTTTGACATCGGCACTGATTTGGATTTGCCCGTCTCGCGCGATCACTACGACCAAGCCCCATTCGCCTCCCACCACACCACCGGTGCTACGTGGATTTCCTATCGGAAGAAATTGAAATCGCACCATGAATACGAAATGCGTTCTGTTTAGCGCCGCTTGGTGGTGCCTCGCCACACCGGCATCATGCCGATGACTTCCGCGACGATTCCTGAAGTCTTGTAGAATTACGGCTACAAGACCTCTGCCTTCGGCAAATGGCACAACACCCCCTCCGTCTTATCTGATAAGCGATGTTTTCGACCGTGAAACCTACGGTCTTCGCCGCTGCCGGGTTTGATGCTCAAGCTGCACACGGCCTTGCCGACCGACAGAACACACAAATCTCCGGTCGGGCCGCGTTGCCGTGCGGCCCAGACTTCCCGTTCCCCTTCCGGCCACCTCCGACCGAGCGGCTGACGGTCGCCTCAAGGCGCCCCGGATCACCGGTTTTGCGCGGCACGGGGCGGCACGGGGAAGTTGCTTTTTTGCCCTGAATTCCTCAAGCTTCCTTCGTTCAAGCGGATTCAATCAACCAACACACAAACATGACAACAAGAATGAAGAAACGAAAGCTCCTCAGCCTGGCCTTCGGCTTGGCCTTGGGCGTTCTCGCTGCTGCGCAGGCCGCCGACAAAAAACCCAACATCCTCTTCATCATGGGGGATGATATCGGCATGTGGAATATCGGCGCGTACCATCGGGGGATGATGGCAGGCCGGACGCCGAACCTCGACAAGCTGGCCAAGGCTGGCATGCTGTTCACCGACTACTACGCCGAGGCCAGTTGCACGGCGGGACGGGCGAACTTCATCACCGGCCAACTACCCATTCGCACCGGCATGACCACGGTGGGCCAGGCGGGTGCGCCCACCGGCCTGCCGGCGGAGGCATGCACGATTGCCACCGCGCTCAAAGCACAGGGCTACGCCACCGGCCAGTTCGGCAAGAACCATCTCGGCGACCGCAATGAGTTCCTGCCCACCGTCCACGGCTTCGACGAGTTCTTCGGTTACCTCTACCACCTCGACGCGATGGAAGACCCGGCGCACCCGAATTACCCGCAGGAGCTCCTGAACGTCGTCGGTCCCCGCAACATGGTCCATAGCTGGGCCACGGACAAAGACGACCCGACCGAGATGCCGCGCTGGGGCAAGATCGGCAAGCAGAAGATCGAAGACGCCGGCACGCTCTATCCCAAGCGCATGGAGACCGTGGACGACGAGATCCGCGACCTGGCTATCAATTTCATGGACAAGGCCAAAAAGGACGGGAAGCCATTCTTCTGCTGGCTCAACCCGACCCGCATGCACATTGTCACGCATCTCTCGGAAAAATGGAACGCGACGCGCAACGCGGAGAATGGCTGGTCGGAACAGGAGGCCGGTATGGCCCAGCTCGATAACGACATCGGTCTCGTGCTCCAGAAGATCAAGGACCTGGGCGAGGAAGACAACACCATCGTCGTTTTCACTACGGACAACGGCACCGAACTCTTCACCTGGCCCGATGGCGGCACGACCCCGTTCGCACAGTGCAAAGGCACGGTAATGGAGGGTGGCTTCCGCGTGCCGTGCATCCTGCGCTGGCCCGGCAAGGTGCCGGCGGACGCCGTGCAGAACGGCCTGATGTCCGGCCTGGACTGGTTTCCCACCTTTCTCGCCGCGGCGGGAAACACGACCATCACCGACGACCTGCTCAAGGGTGTTAAAATTGGCGACCGGACTTACAAGAACCATCTGGATGGTTACAACCAGATGGACCTGATCACCGGCAAAGGCCCGTCCGCACGGCATGAGATTTTTTACCTCGGTGAGAGCACCGTCGGCGCGGTGCGCATTGACGACTACAAGTTCCGCTTTATTGACCAGCCCCAGGGCTGGCTCGGTGAAAAGACGCACATGGACGTGCCGTACATCACCAACCTCCGCCTCGATCCGTTCGAGCGCATGGGCGGGCCGAACAACGGCACCAAAGAAGGCGCGCAGCAATATTTTGACTGGTTCAAATTCCAATTCTGGCGCTTTGTGTTCGTCCAGCAGGTGATGGGCAAGGAAATCCAGACCTTCCTCGAATACCCACCGATGCAGCGGGGCGCGAGTTTCAACCTTGACGCTATCAAAGCCGAGATGGCGACACGGATGGCCCAGGCGGAAGCCGCGAGCAAAGGACCGGGCAACTAGCCAAAAAAAAGACCCTCACGGCGGGCGGCTCGCACGGGCCGCCCGCCTTTTCGCTGCCTTTTTGCTGCTTTTAATTTCCTCAACAAACGACGACCATCAAAGCGATTTTATCCGCCGCCGACTGAATCCTTCTGCGGTGCGGACACAACACCAATGCAAAACAACAGGCAACCGAAACCAAAACTCCACCACTACGGCTTGTCCCTGCTGGCGGCGGGCGCGGCGCTCTTGAGCGTCACGGCATCCGTCCAGGCGGCGGACAAGAAGCCGAACATCCTCGTCATCTGGGGCGACGACATCGGCACCTGGAACATCAGCCACAACAACCGGGGCATGATGGGCTACATG
>JADLHS010000057.1 GCA_020848635.1 Limisphaerales bacterium | reverse complement strand
GCCCGCGACCCGATATCACGCTTGCGAGGCAGAAACCTCCCCGGCTTTGACGACCAGTGGCCAAACAAGCCATGAAACACGAAACTAAGACTGGCACCAGCCACCCGCTCGGCGCCACGCTCAGTGACGGCGGCACGAACTTCAGCCTGTTCTCCCGCTCCGCCACCCGCGTAGAACTGGTGTTCTTCGACCGGGCGGACGCCGCCAGCCCCACGCGCAGCATTGAACTGGATCCGCACCTCCATCGGACCTATCACTACTGGCACGCGTTTGTGCCGGGAGTGAAAGCGGGGCAGCTCTATGGCTATCGCGTGCATGGGCCCGCGGTCCCGGAGCGCGGCATGCGGTTCGATCCGACCAAGGTATTGTTGGATCCTTACGGTCGCGGGGTCGTGGTGCCGCCAAAGTACAGCCGGCAGATCGCCGCGCAACCGGGCGACAACTGCGCCAGCGCCATGAAGAGCGTGGTGACCGATCCGTCCGTTTATGACTGGGAAGGGGACGCACCGCTTCGGCATCTCTCGACCCGGACTATTATCTACGAAATGCACGTGCGCGGTTTCACCCGCCACCCCAATTCCGGCGTGGCGGAATCGAAACGCGGCACCTACGCGGGTCTGATCGAGAAAATTCCTTACCTTCAGGACCTCGGCATCACGGCAGTTGAACTGTTGCCCGTGTTTCAGTTCGATGTGCAGGATTGTCCGCCGGGCAAGGTCAATTACTGGGGCTACGCGCCGGTATCGTTTTTCGCCCCGCACCCGGCCTACAGTTCACGTCAGGATCCGCTCGGGCCGCTAGATGAGTTTCGGGACATGGTCAAGGCGCTGCATCGGGCCGGCATCGAAGTCATCCTCGATGTCGTGTTTAATCACACCGCCGAAGGCAACGAAAACGGCCCGACCTTGTGTTTTCGCGGCCTCGCAAACGAGGCATACTACCTCCTGGAACCCGATCGCGCCCGCTACGCCAACTACAGCGGCACGGGCAATACGCTCAACACCAACCATCCGGTCGTCCGCCGCCTGATCGTGGACAGCTTGCGCTATTGGGTGCAGGAGATGCATGTGGATGGCTTCCGTTTCGACCTGGCGTCCATCCTTGCGCGCGACGCCAATGGCCAGGTGTTGCCCAACCCGCCAGTGCTCTGGGATATCGAGTCCGACCCGCTGTTGGCGGGCACGAAATTGATCGCCGAGGCGTGGGACGCCGCCGGCCTGTATCAGGTGGGGAGTTTTGTGGGTGACAGTTGGAAAGAGTGGAATGGGCGCTTCCGTGATGATGTCCGTGACTTTTTCCGCGGCGTGGAGGGGTCGCTCAAGCGCTTTGCCGATCGGATGATTGGCAGCCCGGAGATTTACGGTCACAAAGAGCGCGAGCCGGAGCAAAGCGTCAACTTCGTCACCTGCCACGATGGCTTCACCCTCAACGACCTCGTCACCTACAACGACAAGCGCAACGAGGCCAACGGCGAGGAGAACCGCGATGGCGCGAATGACAACCGGAGTTGGAACTGCGGCGTCGAGGGCCCGAGCAACGATCCCGCCGTGGAACGACTCCGGAACCGCCAGGTGAAAAACCTCCTCACTGCCAACCTGCTCTCGCTGGGCGTGCCGATGCTCCTGATGGGCGACGAAATCCGGCGCACCCAGGACGGCAACAACAATGCCTATTGTCAGGACAACGAAATCAGTTGGTTCGACTGGGCGCGGCTCCAGCCGCATGCGGATGTGCATCGTTTTCTGAAGTTGCTCACGGCCCGGCGGCTGTTGCGGGGCACGGAGCACGAGCGGCAGCGGATGAGTCTGAATCACCTTATTCGGAATGCCAACCAGGCCTGGCACGGCGTCCGCCTGAATCAACCGGACTGGAGCGACCACTCGCGCAGCGTGGCGTTCACCGCGGAAATTCGCAAAGAAAAGCTCCGCATCCACCTGATCTTCAACGCCCACTGGGCGCCGCTGGACTTCGAATTGCCGCCGCCCGGAAAGGGCGCCGCGAATGCCTGGCGCCGGTGGATTGATACCGCCCAGGAGTCACCGAACGACATCGTTCCCTGGGCGAAGGCTCCGGCGGTTCCCGGCCTGACTTATCGGGTCGAAGCCCGCTCGGTCGTGGCCCTCCATGCTCCTTCAAGCTGAATCGTCTCGCCCAACCTCATGTTGAATTGAAAGGAAACAAACCATGCCTCCCGTCAAAAAAAACTCCTGGCCCCAATCCGCCGATGACTCGACCATCGCCGACGCCCGCTGCGGCCTGAGCGTCGCGGACCTCAAGCAGTCGTTCCTCAACAACCTGTTTTGCGGCATGGGCCGCGTGCCGATGGCCGCATCGCGCAACGACCTCTACACGGCGCTGGCACTGACCGTCCGCGACCGGGTGTTCAAACAGAGCGTGCGCACGATGGAAAACTATGCGGCGCAGGACGCCCGCGTCGTGGCGTATTTGTCCGCCGAGTTTCTGCCCGGACCGCACCTGGCCAACAACCTTCTTAGCCTCGGTATCGGGGAACCGACCCGGCAGGCCATGTCGGAACTCGGGTTGAATCTCGACGAGTTGATCGAGCAGGAAGAGGAGCCCGGGCTCGGCAACGGCGGCCTGGGACGGTTGGCGTCGTGCTATCTGGATTCGCTCGCGTCGGTGGAGGTGCCCGCGGTTGGTTACGGCATCCGCTACGAGTTCGGCATCTTTGATCAGACCATCAAGGACGGCTGGCAGGTGGAAAGCACGGACAAATGGCTGCGCTTCGGCAACCCGTGGGAAATCGCCCGCCCCGAAATCGCGTATGATGTGAAGTTCGGCGGGCGCACCGAAACCACCACTGACGCGCAGGGCGGCTACCGGGTGCGGTGGATTCCTGGAACCGTTGTGAAAGGCGTTGCGTTCGACACGCCCATTCTTGGCTACCACGTCGGCACCTGCATTCACCTGCGACTTTGGAAAGCGGAGGCGGTGGAATCATTCGATTTCGCGGCGTTCAATCAAGGCGATTACTATCAGGCCGTCGAAAGCAAGATGCAGTCGGAGAACATCACAAAAGTCCTCTACCCGAACGACGAGGTGATTCAAGGCAAGAACCTCCGGCTGCAACAGCAGTTCTTTTTCGTCACCTGCTCGCTGCAGGACATGATTCGCGTGCATTTGTTGCTGAAGCGCCCCCTGGCCAAGTTCCACGAGAAGTGGGCCGTCCAGCTCAACGACACGCACCCGGCCATCGCCGTGGCGGAATTGATGCGCCTGCTGGTGGACGAGCATACGATGGACTGGGACACCGCCTGGCGGGTCACGCAAAACACCTTTGCCTATACCAATCACACGCTCCTGCCCGAGGCGCTGGAGAAATGGCCGGTCGGTTTGTTCGGCCACCTGCTGCCACGCCATCTCGAAATCATTTACGAAATCAACCGCCGCTTCCTCGACGAAGTGCGGGCCAAATTCCCGGGCGACGACGCCCGCCTGGTCCGGATGTCACTCATTGACGAAAGCGGCGACCGTTACGTGCGCATGGCCAACCTGGCCACGGTGGGCAGCCATCATGTCAACGGCGTGGCGCGCCTCCACTCGGAGCTCCTGGTCCGGACCGTCATGCACGACTTCGCCGAGCTGTGGCCGAACAAGTTCTGCAATGTCACCAATGGCGTCACCCCGCGCCGCTTCGTGGCCGTCAGCAATCCCCCGCTCGCCCAGCTCATTACCGAAGGCATCGGCGACGGCTGGCTGCGCGATCTCGACCAACTCCGCAAACTCGAGCCGCTGGCGGACAACCCGGCCTTCCAAAAAAAATGGCGCGCGATGAAACTCACGGCCAAGCGTGGGCTCGCCACGCTTATCGAGCAGCGCACCGGCATCAAGGTGAATGCCGAATCGCTGTTTGACATCCAGGTCAAGCGCCTGCACGAATACAAACGGCAACACCTGAATGTGCTGCACATCCTCACGCTCTACTTGCGGTTGAAACGTGACCCGAAGGCCGAGGTGCCGCCGCGCACGTTCATTTTCGGTGCCAAGGCCGCGCCCGGTTATGCCTTGGCCAAGCTCATCATCAAACTCATCAACTCGGTGGCCGCAGTGGTGAACAACGATCCGGTCGTGCGCGACCGGCTTAAAGTCGTGTTCTTTCCGGACTACAATGTGAAGAACGCCCAGCACATCTTTCCCGCCGCGGACTTGAGCGAACAGATTTCCACCGCCGGCAAGGAAGCCTCGGGCACCGGGAACATGAAGTTCGCTCTGAACGGTGCGCTGACCATCGGCACGCTTGACGGGGCGAATGTCGAAATCCGCGAGGAAGTCGGCGCGGAGAATTTTTTCCTCTTCGGGCTCGACGCCAGTCAGGTCGAAGAACTGAAGTCCCACGGTTATCAACCGCATGCTTACTATGAGCAGAACCCGACCCTGCGGGCGGTTCTGGACTTCATCGCCAGCGGCGCGCTGGCGGGCGGCGACCCGAGTCTCTTTCGTCCGCTTGTGGACAACCTGTTGGATCACGATCCATTCCTTGTACTTGCGGATTATCAGGCTTACGTCGAGTGCCAGGAAAAAGTCAGTTCCCTCTGGCGCGACCCGCAGGCTTGGACGCGCAAATCCATCCTGAACGCGGCCCGCATGGGCAAATTCTCCTCCGACCGATCCATCCGGGATTACTGCGCGCAGGTGTGGAACATTAAGCCAGCCTCAGCGCGGAGTGAGTCCAGATGAGCCAATGGAAGAACTGCTCCAGGAAGTCCCTCACCTTCCGTTGCGCTGGCTGTTCGCCTTCGGGCCCGTGGTGTTTGTGGCCGAGAAGTGCATGCAGCTCTTCGTCCAGCCGGTCCTGGTGGCGATCCCGATGGCACTGGGAGGATAATACCATGTGCCGCCTGCTTGTCAGCTTGTTGGCCGCGGGGTTCGGCAGTGCATGTGCTTGCAGCCAGACGGCCCTCCCACACGATTCCACGGCAACCAACGCACCATCGCGGTTTCGCTCGGCGGAGGATGGCTGGTTCGATGTGAGCGGGTTCTTGGACGAGGAATACGGATTTCTCCCGGTGGTCATCCCGATCAAAGATTATGGGATGTGCGAACCAGCCTTAAAATTAATCCAAGCGCCAACCCCTGTGCCGATTCTGCTCAGTTTTAGATTGCACCAATCTGGTGGCGGCCTAAGATTCGTGCCAAGCTGTCCCGTTGGGATGATAGCCCATAATCCATGATCCGGTCACTCGCCTTCACCACGCAAGGTCGCCTGCACACGCGGGACATCGAGATGTTCCTGATGCCCACGTTGTTGAGCGACACGAATCTGTTTCTCTGGATTGATCTCGAAAAACCGACCCCCGAGGAAACGAAGTTCATCTTGGAGGACCTGTTTCATTTTCATCCGCTTTCCATTGAGGACTGTGTTGGGATCAGTCCGTCGCCCAAAGTTGAGGAGTATTTGCCCAAGGAGGAGGACAAATTCGCGCCGTACCTGTTCATGGTGATTCATGCCGTGGACTACAGCCGCAAGGACGGCGTGTTTGGCACGAGCGAATTGAATTTTTTCCTCGGCAAGAATTTTCTCGTCACCTACCACGCGTCGCCCCTGCGCAGCGTGGCGATTACCGAGGAACGCGCCTGCAAAGGCACGATCCACATCGCCCGCGCGCCCGACCGCGTCGCGCACAACCTGCTGGACGCAATTGTGGACAATTACAAGCCCGCGCTGGAGGAGCTGTCCATGGAAATCGCGGAGCTCGAGCAGGAGGCGCTGCAAAATCCCACGCACAAGACGCTCAATCAAATTCTCCAGGTCAAAAAGGAAGTGCTGCATCTGCGCCAGATCATCGGTCCGCAACGGGAGGTGCTGGCGCGGTTCGCCCGCGGCGAGTTCAAACTGATCCGCGCCCATCTCGTGCCCTACTACCGCAACGTCTACGACGCGCTCTATCATATTTCCGAACTGGCGCAAAACTACACCGATTCGCTCACCGGCATTCTACAAGTCTATCTGAACATGTCGTCCAACCAGACCGGCGAAGTGGTCAAATTGCTGACGCTGATCACCGTCATCACGACGCCGTTGATGATGATCGGAACGTGGTATGGGATGAACTTCGGCGACCAGATGCGGGAGATGAAGTGGCCGCATGCGTATCAACTCGCGATTGTGGTGACCCTGGTTTCCACGGTGGCCACCTACTGGTATTTCAAGAAGAAGAAATGGTTCTAACCGGATGCCGCCGCCCAAATCCAGCTTTCTTGACAAGGTCCTCGGTCGCATTGGGCGGCTGGATGCGGAAGGTTTGCAGACCGTCGTTCAACGCCTCGCCCGCGAACGGAGCTTTCTCGAAACCCTCTTCAATACCATCGAAGACGGGGTGCTGGTGGTGGACGAAACTGGGCGCATTCTTTACCTCAACCAGGCGGTGACCCGGTTGCTTGGCGTGCAAGCCAATACCGAAGGCCGGCAATTGAAGGAAATCCTGCCCGAAGTGGACTGGGAAAAGATTTCACGCCTGGACACCCACGGCGGCCCCCAGGTCCTCCGGCATGAGTTCGAGGTCGAATATCCGCGCCCGCGCTTTCTCCGGCTCTACGCTGCGCCGCTGGATGGCGAAGAGACCGGCAGTTCCGGCATGGCGCTGATTTTGCACGATGCCACGGAGGCGCGGCAGAAAAACTTCGAGGCCATCGAGAGCGAACGCGTGCAGGCGCTCACGCTGCTCGCCGCCAGTGTCGCCCACGAAATCGGCAATCCGCTCAATGCGCTGCACATCCACCTGCAACTCATGGAGCGCGAAGTCAAGAAGCTGAAAACCAGCCCGGCGCGCGGTGAGATCGCGGCCCGACCCCGTTCGCAATCCGCGGCCAACGAAGCGGAGACGGCGGACGTGGCGAACAAACTGGATCAGTATCTTTCCGTCGCGAAAGGCGAGATCAACCGGCTCGACTACATCGTCACACAATTCCTCCAAGCCATCCGGCCCGCACCGTTGCAGATCAAGCTGACGACCCTCAATGCGGTGATTCAGACAACCCTCGAACTCCTGCGGCCGGAACTCGACAATCGCGGCATTGCAATCAAAACCAAGCTCGCCCGCCATCTGCCGGCCACCCCCATTGACCCGACGCAAACCCAGCAAGCGCTTCTGAACCTCGTGAAAAATGCGATGCAGGCGATGACCAAGGGCGGCACGCTGACACTGCAGACGGGCGAAACCACGGAGGCGGTCTGGGTGAGCGTGGCGGACACGGGCGGCGGCATTCCCCAGGAACAACTCAACCGCATCTTCGAGCCGTTTTATACGACCAAGAAAAAGGGCAGCGGCCTCGGCTTGATGATCGTCCAGCGCATCGTGCGGGCGCACAATGGCCGCATCGAACTCGAAAGCCACGTCGGGCGGGGCACGACGTTCCGGTTGTGGCTGCCGTTGCATGAGCGGAAACCGCGATTACTGGAGGCGCCGGTGCATGACTAAGCCAACCTTGCTCATCGTGGACGACGAGAAACCCACTCGCGAAGGATTGCGCGCGGCCTTGGAGGAACGTTTCGATGTGTACCTTGCCGAGGACGCCAAGGCCGCGATGGAACTGCTCGAACGCGAAAGTTTCGACGTCATGCTTACGGACTTCCAGATGCCGAACGAGGACGGGATGAAGCTCATCGGGCGCGCGAAGTCGCTGGCGAAACCGCCAATCTGCATCCTGATGACGGCCTACGGCTCGGAGGAACTCGCCGTGGACGCCATGAAGCGCGGGGCCGACGATTACATCGCCAAGGGCCGGCTCCAAATTGACGAGCTTGAGATGCGCATCGCGCGCGCGGTGCGGTCGCAAAAGCTGGAAGTCGAGAACGTGTCGTTGCGCCAGCGGCTCGACGAGAAGTTCGGCATGGAAAACATCGTGGGCGAATCGCCGGCGATGAAGGAGATTTTCGAGGTGGTGCAGCAAGTCGCGCCGACCCGGGCCACGGTCCTGTTGCTCGGGGAAAGCGGCACGGGCAAGGAACTGGTCGCCAAGGCAGTCCACCAGCTCAGTCCGCGCGCGAAACTGCCGTTTGTGACGGTGCATTGCGCGGCCCTCGCAGCGTCGTTGCTGGAGAGCGAACTGTTCGGCCATGAGAAAGGCGCATTTACCGGCGCCCACGAGCGGCGGATTGGGCGGTTTGAACAGGCGCAGGGCGGAACGCTGTTTCTGGACGAGATCGGGGAGATTGACGCCACCATCCAAATCAAACTGCTGCGGTTTCTGGGGGAGCGGACCTTCGAGCGGGTCGGGTCGAACAAGACGCTGACGGCCGACGTGCGGCTGGTCGCCGCCACGAACAAGAACCTCGAGGCCCTGGTTCAGGCCGGGACGTTCCGCGAGGACCTGTTTTTCCGGTTGCGCGTCGTGGAGATCAATCTGCCGCCATTGCGCGAACGGATGGGAGACATCCCGTTGCTGGCGCAGGGGTTTCTGCGGGAATTTGCGGCCGAGAATCACAAACCGGTGAAGGATTTCACGGCGGAAGCCCTTGAATTGCTGCTGAACCATCGGTGGCCGGGAAATGTCCGCGAACTGCGGACGGCCATCGAAAGCGCGGTGGTGTTGTGTCGGGGCGAGCGGATTTCCGCGCGCGATCTGCCGCGCACCCTGCGCGCGGAGGCCGGGGGGACAGGGGCTCCTGCTCGCGAACTGCCAAAGAATGACTTGACGGTGAAGGAAGCGGAGAAACAATTGATTATTCGGGCGTTAAACGAAACGAAGGGCAATCGGACGCGGGCCGCAAAGAAGATCGGCATGGCGCGCCGCACCTTTCATCGCAAACTGCACACGTATCATCTGGAAGGCTTTTAATTATGGCGTCCGTACAAGATTCGGTTAACAAGTTCGAGGCCATGTGGAACGGGCGGGGCTGGCGCATTGGCCTCGGAGGGCTGCTTGCCGTGTTGCTGTTAGGGGGTTACAACTGGCGCGCGTTCCACAACCTGAGGAACCCGGAAGCCATGGATGCCGCGCAGGTGGGGCGTAACCTCGCAGAGGGGCGGGGCTATACCACCCAGTTCATCCGGCCGTTGAGTATTTATCTGGTTAAGAACCGTAATCAGGCCAAGTACGGGAACACTTCGGCGGAAGTCACCGCCGACCCGGCCCAACTCAAAGGGACGCATCCAGAAGGGCTGCACCCCGATCTGGCGAATCCCCCGGTGTATCCCATAGTGCTGGCCGGACTGATGAAAGTCCTGCCGTTCACATATCCGGTGAATGTTCAGGATCCCTTTTGGAGCGAGCCCAACCCACGCTTGCTCAGACTGACCCCCGAAGAGCTCAAGGCGGCGGCGCCCCGGATGTTCTGGCGTTATCAGCCGGATTTTCTCATCACCCTCTTCAACCAGGCTTTGTTGTTGGCAAGTGTGCTACTGACCTTCTTTCTCGCCCGGCGGCTGTTTGACAACCAAGTGGCGTGGATGGCGGGCATCCTGATGCTCGGCTGTGAAATGCTCTGGCGGTTCAGCGTGTCGGGGTTGTCCACGCAACTCCTGCTGCTGATCTTCCTGGCGGTGATCTGGTGCCTTGTATGGCTCGAAAGCGAAGAGCGCGAACCGGTGTGGAGCCATCGCGCGCAGTTTTGGCTCGCGGGGGCGACTGGTCTGCTCCTCGGCATGGGCATGTTGACGCGCTATGCGTTTGGCTGGCTGATCATTCCGGTGCTGGTTTATCTGGGGGTGTTTTGCGTCTTGCGGCGGGTCCAAGTGCTGTTCATCACGCTGGGCGTGTTTCTCGTGGTGGTGGCGCCATGGGTGGCGCGCAATTTGGTTGTGAGTCGGACGCCCTTCGGGACAGCCACCTATGCCTTGCTGGAGAATTCCTCGCTCTTCCCGGAAGACAAGCTCCAACGGTCCCTGGAGCCCAGTTTCAAGGCGGTGGGTTTGAATCCATTTGCCCACAAACTTGCCGGCAATACCCGGGAGATCCTGCAGAACGACCTGCCCAAACTGGGTGGCAGTTGGGTGACGGCCTTGTTCCTCACCGGGTTGCTGTTGAGCTATCGCCGGCTGGCGCTGCGCCGTTTGCGTTATTTTCTGCTCGGCACCTTGCTGGTGCTTGTCGTCGTTCAAGCGCTGGGACGCACCCAGATTTCCGAGGATTCGCCCATGATCAATGGCGAAAACCTTCTCGTGCTAACGGTACCGCTGGTGTTCCTTTTCGGCACCGGGCTGTTCTTCCAATTGCTGGATCAAATGGCTCTTCCCATCCGCGAACTGCGGTATCTCGTCATCGGGCTATTCGGTTTTGTCGCCTGCCTGCCCATGCTCTTCATCTTTTTGCCGCCCAGAACCTCGCCCCTTGCGTATCCCCCTTACTATCCGCCAACGATTCAGAAGGCGTGCGTTTGCATGAAGCCGGCCGAACTCATAATGAGCGATATTCCCTGGGCGATGGCGTGGTACGGTGACCGCCAGTGCGTCTGGCTGACGCTGAATGCCAATTCGCAGTTCTTCGCCATCCACGATTTCCTCAAGCCCGTGCGCGGTCTTTACCTCACGACGCGAACCACCGATACGGGCTTTCTCTCAAAATGGCTGCGCGCTCAAGGGGAAGACTGGGAGAAATTTATATTCTTTTCGATGTTGAACAATAAGTTCGAATCTAATTTCCCATTGCGCCGGGTGATGCCTGACCTCCCAATGTCGCCCGAGCAACTCTTCTTCACTGATTACGTGCGTTGGGAAACGAAGTCCGCCCCGGAATCAGGCGGTGACGTAAAATCAGAATCAGAGAAGAAGTAATTGTGAAATCCATCTGACTTCGTGGCAATTGCATTTGTTCCCATCCCCACCTTATCCTCGCGTCATGCTTCAAAAGCCTGAAAAAGCTCCGGTGGATCCGGAGTTACACCGCCGCGTGCTGGAACTCATCGCTTTCAAAGGCGGCGGCTACAACGAGGAAGCCGTGGCCGACATCATCGAGAATGCTCTGAAAATCCTCACGGACGTAAAGGGCACCGGCGATGTGCGGGTCATTCAGACCGCGGTCCGGGAACTCCGCTACGCCTACCGCTTGTTTGCCCCGTATTCCCAGACTCGCAAAGTGACCATCTTCGGCTCGGCCCGTACCGCGTCCAACAAACAGGAGTACCAGCAGGCGGTTGAATTCGGAAAAAAGATCGTCAAAGCCGGGTTCATGGTCATCACCGGCGCCGGCCCCGGCATCATGCAGGCCGGTCATGAGGGCGCCGGGCCGGAAAACAGCTTCGGCGTCAACATCCGGCTCCCGTGGGAACAAAGCGCCAACCCTGTCATCCGCGAAGACAAGAAGCTCGTCACGTTCAAATACTTCTTCACACGCAAGCTCATCTTCATCCGGCATTCCGATGCCATCGTGCTGTTCCCCGGCGGCTTCGGCACAATGGACGAAGGGTATGAGGCCATCACGCTGATGCAGACTGGCAAAAGCCAGCTCATGCCACTGGTGCTCGTGGACAAACCCGGCGGCACCTATTGGAAAACCTGGGACAAACAGGTGCGCGAACACTTGTTGCGCGATCAATTGATCTCGCCCGACGATCTCAATTTATATCGCATCACCGACAGTGCGGACGAAGCCGTGAAGATTGTCACCCGCTTCTACCGTAACTTCCACTCGACCCGCTTCGTGAAGGACCTGTTCATCATCCGGCTCAACCACGCGCCAACAGACACCGCGATCGAGGCGATGAACGAGGACTTTGCGGACATTATCGTCGGCCCGGCCATCCAGCGCATCGAGCCGACGCCGGAAGAACGCGAGGACAACGATCAACTTGGCCTGCAACGCATCGCCTTCGGCTTCAACCGGCGGGAGTATGGCCGGCTGCGGCAGTTAATTGACGTGTTGAACAACTTGTAAACAATACCAAGAACCGACCCCTTTCGACCCTTTCTGTGCCACCACCGAAACCATGAGGAGGAATAATTATGCGATATGAATATATTTGGTCCATTGTTGTTCTCCTGCTCACCGTTGCTCCGCAAGGTGCGTTTGCGGGAGAGAAAACAGACTTGACGCCGAGCATTGCCATTTTGCGGGCGGAAGATGGTGTTTTGTTCGTTGAACTGACAAACACGACCGACAGCGATGTCATGATTGACATGGCAAGGAATGAGCAAGGTTTGATTCCATGTGTTCATTTACTTGTGAAAGCCACAAATGGAGTCATAATAACCACTAACGCGGTATTTGCTGACGGATACTGGACTCCCTACGTTCTCGAGTCCAAGGTTGTTCCTGCCAAAGAGTATCAGCAGAATCTTGTTGGCATTCCGGCTACGTCGAGCGTGTTCTTCCGCGTGCCAATTGAACCCTTTCTTGCGATTGGGGGGCGAGATCACGCCAATGCGAAACTTGTGTCTCCAAAGCTCATCTACTTCGCAACTGACGGCACAAAGCACGAGGCAATTGGACGATTCTTCAACATTGAGTAAACGGGTCACGCATTGGCGAGAGCGGTCACGAGTGAAAAAGCGGTTCGATCAGAAAGCGGGTTCTTGGTATTGACGACTCGGGAGCCGAAGTAAGATCGAGCTTGAAACGCGCCGGCCAGGCAACCGGCCCCGCCCTGCGGCGACACTACTTTTTCCGCCCGCCCTTGTCGTCGAGGTTCTGCTTCAATTGCTCAGGCGTCACCTGGCTTTGCACTCCGTCAACCGGCACTTCGACTTTGGCCACCCAGAGCAGCGCATTCAAGGTCAGCTTGCGGAAATTGTCGTCGCCCCAGTTGCGATGAAAATGCGCGCCGGTGAAACCGAAGCCACGTCCGCCGCCGGGCCGCTCGCTCGCCCACGCCACATGCTGCGGCTCGCCGCGGGCGACCATCTCGCGCATGGCCGGGTTGCCCTCGTGCGGCCCGTCTTTCCGATCCGCCGTGCTGGCGGGTGGCACCGAGGTGAGGATCGGCGTCACGCCTTTCATTCCGTCCCGGAACCGCATGTTGAAATACCATTCGTCCCGGATCGTGAAGGGTTTTACGCCCCGGGTGATGGGGTGCTTGGGGAATTGCTTGAACTCCGCGTTCCAGTGCGGGTTCACCGACCAATTGATCTCAAACGCACCGCCGATCCATTCCAGAAATTCCGTTTCCCCTTTTTCCTTCGTCGGCTCGACCGCGTAATGCACACACGCCAGTCCCACGCCCTGATCCATCAGCGCGCCGATGGTTTTCAGGCGGTCGCCCTGCAGCAGCGGATGCCCGCCACCCCCGTCGCTGTATACCACAATGGCCGCCGCCCCGGCGAAGGCATCCGGCGAATCCGGCCAGCCATTGCTGTAAACGACCGATGTGACACCCGGCACTTGGTCGAGGCCGGACTTGAGCAGCAGACAACCGGCGCGGTGTTCATGTTCGCCGGGGCCGTGACTGGGAACCCCGGCGATGAGGACGATTTTTTTGTCAGCGGCGGAGGCGGCCCCGGGCAAAAGGACAACGGCGAGCAACAGGGCGGCGGCAAATGACCAGCGGATTCTCATAAGTCAATAATCAGGTTTATGGGCGTTGATAGACGACGAAAACGTGGTCCGAGCCGCTGGTGGACTTGAATTCCTTCGGGCGCGCGGCGCTGTTGACGGCGTAGCAAATCTTGAGGGTGACGCCGTTGAGCTCGTAAATGGCGGGAATGGTGTCACCGGATTGGGTGGAAACTTCCAAGGTCTTGGGGTTAGCTTTGGCGTCGAACGCGAGAGTGCCCGATTCATTCTGGCCGGCGGCGTCCAGCTTGAACGTGTCGCCCTTGATTTTCAACTTGGCGTCGGCAATCGTTGCGGCGTCGAGGGCCTGCCCATCAATCACCAGTTGCATTACCTTCCACTCGCCCTGGATGCGGTCGAGGTCGCTTGCGGCGGTGGTGGACTGCTTGATCCGGAGATCGCGAAACTGGACGGTCATGGGGTCGCCGGCGTGGAGTTGCAACGCCAGCACGCCTGATTTCGCCGCCTTCGCTTCGCACTCGTCGGTTACGTCCACCGTCAGCAGACCGTTGATGAAATGCTGGAGATGATCACCCTGCGCGAGGATGACGTAATCATTCCAACCGTCCTTCTTGATGGCGGCTTGAATTTCCTCGGACTTCCCCACCGCGCCGGTGACCTGCTTCTTGCCATCCTTGTCCCACACCACTTTTTCGCCGCGCGCCGCCATGATGCCGCGGGTCATGCGTTCCTCGTAGAGAATGCCCGAATAATTAGGGCCGGCTTCCATGTCGGCCTGGTATCCGCCCACAACCCAGTTGGCCGCGTCAAAAACTTTGCTCCGATATTGAACGCCGGAATTGGCAAAGCCCTTGTCGTTGTTGGGGGTGATCTTGTAACTGAACCGGAGTTCGAAATCCCCCGGCGTGCCGTCCTTCCAGATCAAGAACGTGTTGCCCTTGGTTGGATTCTCCGGAGTTGTCCGCCCGACGATCGCACCGTCCTGCACCGACCAAAGCTTGGGATTGCCGTCCCAGCCGGTCAGGTCTTTGCCGTTGAAGATCGGGGTGAAGCCCGCCTCCGCTGCAGTCAACGAGTTCGTTTGCGCGACCAACAGCGCGCCCAGCGCCGTTGCGATCAGAAAGTTTGGTTTCATTTTGGTGTAGTGGGTGGACGCGATCGGGTTGCGGCTTATTCAGGCTTTGCGAGAGGGGCCAAGGGTCTTCTGCAGGTGTTTCAGACCCTTGACGGCGATTTCATTTCGGGTCGGCTCCATGCGCCGCCAGATGGCCGCCGCTTTGGCGATGACCTTCACATCGGTCGTGAAGGACTCGATCACCACGTCGCCCTGATAACGGATGTCCTTCAACGCCTTGGCAATGGGCTGCCAGTCAATGTGATCGTTGCCGGGCGTGCCGCGATCGCTGCCGCAGGCGTGGAAATGCCCAAGCTGCTTGCCGGCTTTGCGAATTGCCGCCGCCTGATTCTTCTCCTCGATGTTCATGTGGAACGTGTCGAGGTGCAGCCGGAGCGCCGGACTGCCGACGGCTTTGACCATTTTCAGCGCCTGCTCGCAGGTGTTGATAAAATCGGTCTCGAAACGGTTCAACGGCTCCAGGCAAACCTGTTTGCCGCGCTTCTCCGCGTAGCGGCACAGCGTCTTGAGATGTTTCACCACGGTGGCCCATTGCTTCTTGTATTCCGCCGGCGGCACGGCGTCCGCGCGGCCCACGGCGGAATAGACCGGCCCGATCAACGACGGACAACCGAGCACCACCATCTGGTCAATCAACGTCATCATGTAGGCCAACCCGGTTTTCTGTTGTTGCGGCGTGCCGCGCAGATCGCGATCCGGCCCCATACAGGCGCAGATGGAGCCGCAGACAAGACCGTGCCGATCCAGCTCGCGCTTTACGTGGGCCGGGTCAATGTGGGCCGGGTCTTCAATAGGAATCTCGATGGTGTCGAACCCCCACTGTTTGAATTGCCGGAATAATTTCGTGCTGTCGTTGGTGAACGGCGACG
>JADLHS010000056.1 GCA_020848635.1 Limisphaerales bacterium | reverse complement strand
GATTTGATTGATCCGGCACGACTGGAGGCGAAGCTGTCGCTCCGCATCAAAGAAAACAACACCGTGCTCAAGTCGCTCGGCGCGAAACCGCTTTCGTTCAGATCGGTCTTTGCGGAATACAACCAGGCCGGCAAGTTCCTCAGGCCGTTTGTCACCAACACGGTCGTCCTCCTGCACGACGCCATGCTCAGCGGCGCTGACCTGTTGTTCGAGGGCGCGCAAGGCACGTTCCTCGATATTGACCACGGCACGTATCCGTTTGTGACGTCGTCGAACACCACGGCCGGCGGGGCTTGCACCGGCTCGGGTGTCCCGCCGCATCGGATGGACCGAGTGGTCGGGGTCATGAAGGCTTACACCACCCGCGTGGGCGAAGGGCCGTTGCCGACGGAGAACCAGGAGATTTCCGACCTGCTGCACGGCATGGGCCGCGAATTCGGCGCCACCACGGGCCGCGCGCGACGCTGCGGCTGGTTTGATTCCGTCGCCACGCGCCATGCGACGATGGTGAACGGCATTGACGATCTCGCGGTCACCAACCTCGACGGTCTCGATACGGTGGAAACCATCCGCGTGTGCGTCGCCTATCGTCACGGGAAGAAGCGCTACGATTACATGCCCAACGACGCCGAAGTGCTGGCGGCGTGCGAACCGGTGTATGCCGAGTTCGAAGGCTGGCGCACACCCACGGACAAATGCAAAACGTGGAAGCAGCTTCCGCCCAAGGCCCGCGCCTACCTGAAAGCCATCGCCGAACTGACCGGCGCGAAGCTGTTCATCGCCTCCGTCGGCCCCGGACGAGACCAGACGATCTTTGTCTGAGGAGCGCGGCTGTGTGCGCCAGCACCAGCCGCAGCACGACGGCGCTTGGTGGGGCGAGCGTCCTCGCGAGCCGATTCACCAACAGCGTCACCAGCCTGCTGCGACTGGTCTTTCAGACACAGTCGCGCTCCAGCAGAATGGCAAAGTCCGCGCTTGACTCGCGGCGGGCTTGGGTGGACAAACGTGGCATGGGTGCAAAAAACAGGCTGCGGGCCGCGACTGTCGCGGGCTTTCTGTTGACGGGATTCTCTTTCGCGTTCGCTCAAACATGGGAACCGACGGGCGCACCTGCTTTGAATTGGCAGTCAATTGCCGCTTCGGCAGACGCGACCAAGTTATTCGCCGTTAACGCCCGCTGGAATGCAGCAAGTCAGGCGATTTACCGCTCCACCAACTCCGGGGCGACTTGGGATACCGCCCCAGCGCCCAGCGAACCTTGGTGGTTCATCAGTTGTTCCGCCGATGGCAACAAGCTGCTCGCAACCAGTTCAAAGGTCTTCCTCTCCTACGATTCCGGAAACACATGGAATCAAACTTCCGACACCAACATTTGGGGCGGCGCATGCGCTTCCTCAGCAGATGGAAGCCGGCTGCTCGTCGCCAGTGGCGGAGTCTTCGTTTCAACAAACTCAGGCACCAATTGGAGTTACTCCTCTTGGCCCAGCCCTCCGTGGCGAGCGGCAGCTTCCTCAGCCGATGGCTCTACTTTCGTTCTCGCAGGATCGTTCACAACCTATCATTACGTCACCGGCCAAGTCGCGATTTCGACAAATTCGGGAGTCACGTGGTGGCCGGCGGATTTGCCGGAATGCATGGGCTGGACATGTGCAGCTGTTTCCGCCGATGGAGCCAAACTGGCGGCGGCGGCCGAGAATGCGTGCGAGTGGAGTCCTTGGATATACATTTCAACGAACCGGGGTATTACCTGGCACCCAACATCAGCACCGCAAACACGATGGGGTTCCGTGGATTTTTCATCGGATGGCACAATGCTCCTAGCCGCAGATGTTGGCGAATTCATTAACGGCAAGCTGATCCATTATTCAACAAATATGGGGGACACTTGGACTTCGGCAGGCACACTTTCAACCAATTGGTCTTCGTTAGTATGTTCCGCTGATGGCAACAAACTGGTTGCCGCCGCAGGATCGGGTATGTCACCGACCGGGCTGATCTACACCTGGCAATCTACGCCTTCACCCAAGTTAACTATCACACCCTCCGCCAGCGGCCTGCTCATTTCGTGGATTGTGCCCTCGATGCCTTTCGTGTTACAGGAGAACGCCGATTTGAACACGCCGGACTGGACGGCTGTCCCAATGACACCGATTTTGAATCTGACCAATCTGCATCACGAGGTGACCGTGCCGTTGTCCGGCACGAACCGGTTCTTCCGGCTCCAGCGCCTTTGACATGAGCAGCGCCGTTCCCCACCTCTCCACGGAAGCCAAAGCCCAGTTGCCCCAGCACGTCGCCATTATCATGGATGGCAACGGGCGTTGGGCCAAACAACGTCACCTGCCCCGCATTGAAGGTCACCGGCAGGGCGCGGAGTCGGCGCGGGTCATCATCCGCACCGCGGGCGATCTCGGCATCAAGTATCTCACGCTCTATGCCTTTTCCGCCGAGAATTGGAATCGCCCCAAGGACGAGGTGGATACGTTGATGAAGTATCTCATCAACTATCTCAAGTCCGAGACACCCGACCTGAACAAGAACAACGTCCGGCTCGAAGCCATCGGCCAGATTTACCGGTTGCCGGAAAACGTGCAGGAACAGCTTCGCAAATCCATCCAGACGCTCTCGAAGAACAACGGCCTCACGCTGGTGCTTGCCTTGAGCTACGGCGGGCGCAATGAGATTGTGGAAGGCGTCCGCGCCATTGCCGAGAAAGTCCGGCGCGGCCAGCTCGAACCTGCCGACATCACGGAGCAAACGGTTTCACAGCATCTCTGGACGCGCGCCATGCCGGACCCGGATTTGTTGATCCGCACCAGCGGCGAGATGCGCGTGAGCAATTTCCTGCTCTGGCAGATCTCCTATTCTGAATTCGTCATCACGCCGACGCTGTGGCCGGACTTCCGCAAGCCACAGTTCTACGCGGCGCTGGAGGAATACGCCAAGCGGCATCGGCGCTTCGGCGGGGTATGATCCAAGCGACCACGATGCGTCAACCCTTCGCCCAGCCGCTGGCTCTGGTGTTCAACGCCAAGGGAGGTGGCGGTGCAACCCCCACTCCCGGAGTCTCCGCGATCAAAGCCGTTCCATCTGTGACGCTTGAACCTCGGCGCGATGAGCAAACGCGGCGTTGGGGTTGAGATTTCCAGCCTGCGACCGCCCCCCGCCGGCCGAGCTCCCCTGGCCCTGCACCGCGTCAGCAATCAATCGGGCCGCCTCCTCAAAGCCTATCAGGCCCGTATTGAGACACAAATGATAGAGGAGTGGATCGTCAATATCGGCCTTGAGATATTTCCGGAGATAACGGCGACGTCCGGCGTCTTCGCGCAGGCAGAACGCCCGGGCCGCCCGCGGGTTCAGGCCATAAGTCGTGGTGGCGTGTTCGACCCGCGCCGTCAACGGGGCCACCAGACGGACATGGATGACGTTCGGGCGCTTCGCCGTGATGACATTGCCACCGCGACCAATGATGATGGCATTGCCCAGCTCCGCCAGCTTCAAAATGGTTTCGCTCGTCTGCTGGATCATGGTCCACGAGGCCGGGCGCAGGCCGAACAGTTCGTCCACGATGTCCTGCAATTCCGTCATCCGGTCCTCGGGCAGGAATTTCGCGAGGCGGGCAGGCAGGTTGTGATCGGCCAGGACGGCTTCCATGAGGTTGCGGTCAAAGACGGTCCACGGCGGTTCGCCGGCGGGAGTGGTCTGCTGGAGGCGCGCGGCGAGCTTGTCCGCCACGACGCGGGCGCCGCAACCCGCCTGGCGGGAGAGGGTCACGGCCCGGCGCACCGGGGCGTGGATTCCGTGCGAAACGTATCCGTCCGGATTCATCTGCAGGTTGATGAACGAAAGACAATGGTCGAGGCCGGCGGGATCATTCATAGCAGTTTTCCTTGGTTGGGCGGGCGGCGGGCGTCACCCCTCCGTCGGCGGGGTTTACCGGCCTTCGCGGCAGCAGGATGGATTTCATCGATTAACTTTTGCGACCGGATTGACAGCGCGCCGAGCGCGCTACAGTCAATTTTCCATGACAACCAACCGTACGCCGCCTGCCGGGGAATTCAAACCGGGTTGGCAAGTTTGACCGGAACTAATCCGATAAATAACCCCAAGTGCCGTGCGATGCGGCGCCCCGATTTCGCATTTCAATCTCTGGCCAGCTTCGACAAAATTCCGGTGTGACCGCCCAGACCGATTCACTCCGCCCGCTCCTGAAGCAATACTTCGGCTTCAGTTCGTTTCGACCGTTGCAGGCGGAGATCATGCACGACACGCTCGCGGGCCGGGATGTGTTCGCCGTGTTGCCCACGGGCGGCGGCAAGTCCCTGTGCTTTCAACTCCCGGCGCTTGCCCGGCCCGGCCTCACGGTGGTCGTTTCGCCGCTCATCGCGCTGATGAAGGATCAGGTGGACGCCCTGCAGGCCGCGGGGGTGCCGGCAACGTTTCTCAATTCGTCGCTGGCGGCGGGTGAATCGCGTCCGCGCCTGCGCGGCCTGCACCAAGGCGAGTTCCGGTTGCTCTATGTCGCGCCGGAACGGCTGATGTTGGCCGGGTTCGTCGAGGACTTGCAGAAGTGGAATGTGAACCTGTTCGCGATTGACGAAGCGCATTGCATCAGCGAGTGGGGTCACGATTTTCGCCCGGAGTATCGCCAGATTGCAAGTCTGCGAGAAAGGTTCCCGGCGGTGCCCATGATGGCGCTCACCGCCACGGCGACCGAGCGCGTGCGGAGCGACATCGCAAAGCAGTTGCAACTACGCGATCCGCGTTGTTATGTCGCGAGTTTCAACCGCCCGAATCTGACTTATCGCGTCTCCGCCAAGTCGGGTTCGTACGAGCAAATTCTGAATTTCATCCGCGCCCGCGGGCGGGAAAGCGGGATCATTTATTGTCAGGCCCGCAAGACGACCGAGAGTCTTGCGGGCAAACTTTCGGCGGATGGCATCCCCGCCGTGCCGTACCACGCCGGACTCGATCCAGCCACGCGCTCGCAGCATCAGGACATGTTTCTGCGCGACGAAGTGCGCGTGGTATGCGCCACCATCGCCTTCGGCATGGGCATCAACAAGCCCAACGTGCGCTTCGTGATTCATTACGATCTGCCAAAGAACATCGAGGGTTACTATCAGGAAACGGGCCGCGCCGGGCGGGACGGATTGCCGAGCGACTGCCTGCTGCTGTTCAGCCCCGGCGACCGCGTCAAGTACGGGCGCTTCATTGACGAAAAACCCGATCCGAGGGAGCGCGAAATGGCCCGCGCCCAGTTGGAGCAGATTGTGCATTATGCCGAGGTGGCGAACTGCCGGCGGGAATTCTTGCTGGGGTATTTCGGCGAACATTTGGGAGCGCCGGTCTCCGACCCGGCGCGTTCCGATTCGCTGTTAAAACACACCGGGGCGGAAGCCAGCGCGCCAAACTGCGGCGGGTGCGACAATTGCCTCACGCCGCGCCAGACGTGGGATGGTACGCTCGCGGCGCAGAAGTTCCTTTCTTGCGTCTATCGCATCCGCGAGAAAAGCGGATTCGGCGTCGGGGTCCAGCATGTGGTGGAAGTATTATGCGGAGCGGACACGGAGAAAGTGCGCAAGTTCGGCCACGAAGCGCTTTCCACCTATGGCATTGGCAACGAACACGACCGCGCACAGTGGGGGGCGGTGGGCCGTGAACTGGTGCGGCTGGGCTTGCTGTTTCAGAATCCCGATCAATTCAACATCCTCGAACTCACGGACACCGGCCGAGCCGCGCTCAAGTCGCGCCAGAAAATAACCCTCACCAAACCCGTCACGGCGCCCGAGTCCACGAAACACCGGGCGGGCGAAATCGCTTGCGACGAGGCGCTGTTCGAGAATTTGCGTCAACTGCGCAAACAACTCGCCGATGAACGCGGCGTGCCATCCTACATCATTTTCTCCGACGTGGCGCTCCGGCAGATGGCGCGGTTCTATCCGGTCAGCGACCGGGAGTTCTCCCGCATCAGCGGGGTGGGCGAGAAGAAACAGCGTGAGTTTGGGTCGGTTTTTCTCCGCGCGATCGCGGTCCACCTGCAAACCAACCCGCGCCAGATGTTCGCCGATGATTCCTTCAGCGAACCCGTCGCCCCAATGCGCTCCCGGCTCACCGACACCGTACGCGAGACGCTGCATTTTTTCCGGCAGGGAAAAACCATCACCGAGATTGGCAAACTTCGCGGACTGAAAGAAGGGACGGTCCTGAGCCATTTCGAAGAGGCGATTCTGGCTGGCGAGGACATGGATGCGGATCGCCTCCTGGAGTCGAAGGCGCGGAGGGAGATAACCGCCGCGCTGACCGGGCATCGCGGGATGGGATTGAGCACCGTCTTCGAGAAGTGTGGCGGGCGGTATTCGTATGGCCAACTTCGCATCTGTCGCGCGCTGATGCAGCTTGGCCGGGGCGGCGAATCGTGAGAGGACGCGGCGGGCGTGATTTTCCGCGGAGCCGGAGGCGATGGTTCTCGCCAAACGTTTGGCTCCGGTGCTGGAGGTAGGCGGCCGGCCCTGAATAATTATTGTGTGCAGCTACCGGTTCTTGTGTTACGGTGGCGGCATGTCACAGCCATCATTTGAAGCCTTGGACAGATGCGGACGGATTCAACCGCTCCGCCCGCCCGTTTGGGCTGCGCCTTCATGCGATGGCGGTTCTTGGATCTCAACCTTCACCTCACCCAAGCAGGAAATCCGCTCATGAGCCACGCCATTCCCATCCGCGAAATCCTAACCCATAAAGGCGGCACGGTCTGGAGCATTCCGCCGGAGGCCACCGTGTTGGAAGCCATCCAGATGATGGCCGACAAAAATATCGGCGCGCTGCTCGTCACCAAGGAGGGACGGCTCCTGGGCGTGCTTTCCGAACGCGATTACACCCGCAAGATCGTCTTGAAAGGCCGGGCTTCCAAAGACACCTCGGTGCGGGACATTCTCTCGGGCCGCGTGGTGTCCGTGAGTCCGGATCATACTGTGGACGACTGTCTGCGGTTGATGACGGAGCATCGGATCCGCCATCTGCCGGTGATGGATGGGACCAAAATTTTAGGCGTGATTTCGATCGGCGACCTGGTGAATTGGATCATCTCGGCGCAAAGTTCCACGATCCAGCAGTTGGAAGCTTACATCACGGGCTTTCCGAACTCGAACCCTTGAGCTTGCCGGCGGTGGGGCGGGTTTTGGTCAGGCTCACCGCCACGTAACGGGCCTGGGGGATCGGAAATTTCTTTACCGTGACGGTCACGCTGGCGGCGCAAAACTCCCGCAACACCAGATCGGCCACATCTGTCGCCAATTTCTCGATCAGTTTCCAACTGCGTCCGTCACCCAGCCGGAGCAGCCGTTGGGCCACCTTGAAATAATCTATCGTCTTGCTGACGCGGTCAGCGGCGGCGGCAGGGGCAAAATCATGAATCATATCCACGCTGAGCAACAGGCGTTGCGCGCGGACGCGTTCCTGGCGGGGGACGCCAATATGAAAATGCACTTCCAGGTCAACAATCGAGATTTTTGACATCGGTCAGACGAGTTGTGGGTTGGAATTTCTGACGGCATCCAGAAGCCGTCGGGTGGGCAGGTTGATCGCCATTGTGACCGCGGTCGCCAGTTCAACCCAGCGGAACTCCTGAGCCTCGTCATTGAGTTTCACTTCGGGTTCGCCGGTGCAGCGGCAGGTGTAGTTCAACAAGACAAAATGCGCCTCGCGATAAAACTCCTTCGAGTGAATGCAATCCTGCACCAGAACGAACTCGATGTCCGTCACGGCGAGATTCGTTTCCTCCTGAAGTTCACGGCGCAATGCGACCTCGGCCGGTTCGCCCCATTTCACCTTGCCCCCGGGAATGCCCCATAGGTTCGACCATTTGTGCGTGCGGACGAGAAGCACGCGCCCAGCGGCGTTGAAAATCAGCGCGCCGACCGTGACCACCGGCGCATGCATCGCGGCAAAATCCTTCAACGGATGCTTCAAGTGCCATCCGTTCTGCGCGAGCATTTCGCGCAACTCGCCGAGGTGCTCGACAATCAGGTCCGGCGCGGCGCGGCGCAACTGGTCGAGCGTGTTGTAACCCGTGAGTACCGCGCAGGAGTGAATACCACCGTGTTTAGCCGTCTCGATGTCATGCTCCATGTCGCCAATGAAAAGCGTCTCCTCGGCGCGCAACTGGTTATCGGCGAGAATCTCGTGAATTTTCTGCCGCTTGTCCCAAACGCCGGTGTAGGGGCGATCGAGAAACTCGCCGAAGCCCGTGGCTCGTTCCTGCACCGCGAAATGCTCGTCCGCCACGGTGCTCAACAAAAAGGTCCGCACCTGGTGCTCCCGGCAAAACACCAGAAACTCCTGCGCGTGCGGCAGAGCAACCACCGACGATTGGACCGTGCGGAAACGGCCGTGAAACCACGCCTCCAGTTGGGCGACGGGAATGTGAGGCGTGTATTTCTCGTAGAAGAGGGTGAACGGCAGACAGAATTCGGCCCGGAACTCGGCCAGGGTCATCTCGGGTCGCTCCGCTTGGACGAGCACATAATTGGTGGCCTCCCAGACGGCGGGCAGATCGTCCACCAGTGTGCCCGACCAGTCGAAGATGATGTTGCGAATCACGCTGACAGTGTAATGAAGCGTCGGGCCCGGGCAACAGAATCGAAAATGGTTCCTCGCGCTTGCGCCGCCGGGGCTTTCTGTTAGCGTCGCTGCGCTGCGCCTCCCTGCCGGTGTGGCGAAATGGCAGACGCACAGGACTTAAAATCCTGGGACCCTAAAAAGTCGTGTCGGTTCGAGTCCGACCACCGGCACCAATCCCCACCTCCGACAGCTTGAAGAACCGCAGTTGAAGCCGTCCCCCGTCACCCCGGGGTCATTCAGTTTGCCAATTGCGACACCTCTGCGCGCAATCTTTTGCACTCGGCAAGGGTCGCATTGAAGACAGACAGTTGAGCGGTCATCGCGACCTCTTCACCCGCGGCCGAGGCCAAATCAGATTCGGAAGGCTTGGCTAGGGCACGCAAGGTGGCGGCGTGTTCACGACTGCTCAACACGAGACGCCCAACCCCGGGCAGCGACTGGTATCCGTTGGAGAAACCCGCAATTTTCAATTTGAGGTCATCACTCCGTTCAAATTTCAATCCGTCGAGCTCCGCCACAAGTAAGTTCAACTGCATCGAACCATCCCGGGAAAAAGTGGCCAGCTTCGGCATGGAGGCGTCCCAGGCGTCCAAGCTGCCCTCCAGGCTCGGGATTTCTTCCAGCAGCCGATCCATCTGGGCGGCGATCTTTTTGACCGTGACCCCGGCTTGCTGCTTGATTTGTTCCGTTCGCAACCGGCCCTCCGCCTCCGATTGTTTCCTGGCCGCTTCCTGGGCAACGAGTTGAACGCCGCTGTTCTTTTGGCCGGCCGCGTCATTGGCTCGTTGCGCCTCATCGGATCGTGCGGCCTGCAAGGCAAGTTGCTTATCAATCATGGCAACCCGCTCGCGAAGCTCCTTGTTTTCCTGGCGCAGTTCTTTGTTTTCGAGACGCACCTCGTCATTGGCCGAACGCAGCTCCTTGCGCGAATCGTCGTTGCTGCAAGACTGCGTGCCGGCGGCCAGCGTTGCCACGGCCAGCAGCGCAACTATCTTCATCATGGTTTGGTTCAAGTTCATATCACGGCACCGGAAGGATACTTTAGCATGAGCCTAGCCTAAAAACGACCAACGCGGTTGGCAATGGAAATGAATCCCGTTCCGTAGCCAACGGGGAGCAACCGGGTCGCCGATGCGCATTTCGAGCCGTTGAGCCCTGACGCCAACCAGCCGATCGCTTTGACCTGTAATCCGATTCCCCTGCCAAACGATGGCCTCTGCCCCGTGACCGAACGGCAATGGGAGGTCCGAGTTACCCGCCGACGCCGAGAATTCGTTTGGGGCGCTCGAGCTTCTGTGGTTTACTGCTCACGCAAAAAAACCGTCGTGCGATGAAAGTCACCTTAAACTGGCTCAAACAATACGTTGATTTCAACTGGTCACCCGAGGAATTGACCGAGCGGCTCACCATGCTCGGCCTGGAAGTCGAAGGGGTGCAAAAGATCTCCGGTGCATTCGACGGCATTGTCGTGGCGCAGGTCAT
>JADLHS010000670.1 GCA_020848635.1 Limisphaerales bacterium | reverse complement strand
CTGGACACCTGGACTGCCACGGATATGATCTGGTATAAAAACCTCGACGGCGCGGGTACGCTTTCCGCGGCGACGCCGACGGTTATCGCTTCCCAGGTCATTTTTATGAAACCGATGGATGTGGATTCCGACGGCGACACAGATATCGTATTCAGTGATTTTTACCGCACCAAATGGGCTGAAAATACCAACGGCCAGGGAACGGCCTGGAGTGCGCCCAAGGAACTCGACGACGACCAGGAAGCCACGGCCGCGGCTATGGCCGATATCGACGGCGACGGTTTGAAAGACCTGGTCATGACTCTTTTTGGGCCCGGCCTGGTTTGGTTCAAGCGCACACCCACCGGATTTAGTCCCCTGAAATATCTCCTGTCCGGCGTTGTCTCCAAAACGGGCTATGATCAATTCTTGTGTGTGGGCGACCCCGACCAGGACGGCGATGCCGACGTGGTGGGGAGCAGCCCGGGCAAGCTGATTTTTTACCGCAATAACGGAACCGGCGTTTTCCAACATACTATTATGGATACGCCGGAAAACGTCAACGGCCTGGCCTTTACCGATGTGGACGGCGACGGCGACGACGACCTGGCGGCTACCAACCGGGACCCTGAAAAAGTATTGTGGTATGCCAATACCAGCGGCGCCGTATTCGGCCCGGCCCGGCTCATCAGCGCCGATTATAACTACATCGGCGACCTGGCTTTGGCCGATCTGGACCTCGACGGGGACCCGGACTTGATCACGGCCAACGGGAATTCCGGAACCATCGATTCCGTTATCCAACAATTGCTTTGGTATGAAAATCAGGGTGGCCATTTCACCCGGCAGCATGTGCTCGCCTTCGATTGGGCTGATTTCTCCCGCATACAGGTAGCCGATTTCGACGGCGATAACGACCCGGATATTTTAGCTGCCAGCGCCAAGCCGTTTAATATTTCCTGGTTTGAAAATGACGGCACAGGCCGTTTCGACGTGGTACATACCCTGGCGTCTTCCGTTGGCGGTGGGGTGCCACCGGATATCCTGGCCACCGACGTGGATGCCGATGGAGACTCCGATGTGGTCTTTGCTACAATCGGCGGCTTCGGTAAAGTATCCTGGTTCCAAAACCTGGACGGCGCCGGTACGTTCAGCCCCGTT
>JADLHS010000055.1 GCA_020848635.1 Limisphaerales bacterium | reverse complement strand
TCAAAACCGCCCGTGAACCGTGCCCACCCCACTCCATCGCCGCCGCGGGGCATCGCCAAAATTCTCCAATTTGGGGATTGGCAGCGCGCAGAAGAGTGCGACACTCAATCAGACACTGCATTGCCCCGCGCCCGGGCTTGGAGCGCGCCGGGAAGCCATCACGGGCGGCAGGTAAAAGACCAAAACCGGAGCCAAAGTTTAAGGCCATGAAACCAATCCAAACGGTTCCCGCGTTGCCGGTTCGGCGCGCTTTCACCCTCATCGAACTGCTGGTGGTCATTGCGATCATCGCGATTCTGGCGGCCATGCTGTTGCCGGCCTTGAGCAAGGCGAAGGAAAAGGCCAAGGCCATCCAATGCCTGAGCAACCAGAAGCAGATCGGCGTGGCCACGGCCATGTACAGCGACGACAACCAGGGGCAGCTCATCCCGCTTTATATCAACGGACTGGCCGGCAAGATCACCATCACCCCCGATTGGATCGTCCAGAATGGGGATGCCATTTTCTGGCAGGACCGGCTGCGGCTGGGCGGTTACATGAAGACCTTCAGTGCGTTTGATTGTCCCTCGTTGAAGAGCCTGGCCACCAAGAGCATCGGGGGCGGCTTTGCCGCCAATCACGCTCTGGGCATTGGCATCAATTATCCGGAGATCGGCACCCTGTGGCAGGATGCCAATCTGGCCGCCCGGCCCTTCAAAATGGTCGGCGTCGCCAACCCGGCCCGCTGCATCGGTTTTGGTGACGCCGGGGCCGTGACCACCGCCACCAAAAGCTTGTCGCCCGACAACTGGCTGCCGGATACGGCGTTCGATGCCGTGTTGAACGAGTATTATGGCGGCGGGGCGACCTACTTCCGTTCGCCCTCGGATTCCGACGGCTATGCGGCGGGCGATGCCCGGGCAATTCCACGCCACAATCGGCGGGTGAATTTCCTGTTCATGGACTCCCATGCCGAAGCCATGCTGAACAGCCGGGCCGGCTGGGGTTGGCCCGCGCCCCTGTCCCGAACCCGGGATGAAGCCCTGTGGGCCCGGCATCACAAGGGCACGGACCCCAACTCCCAATGAGACTACGATTATCAACCGGCCTGGTCGTCTTGGCGCTGGCCGCCGGGTGCGGTCCCAAGAAAAGCGGGGCGCAGAACCCGGCCTCCCTGGATGAACTGAATCGCGCCCTGTCGGTGGTGACAATGCGCGGCGGTTCGTTTCCGCCCGGCACGAATGAGTTGGCCGCTTTTCTAGCGATCAGCGGAAAGACCATGCTCGTCCCGCCCCCCGGCAAAAAGCTGGTGCTCGACCCCAACCAACGGCAATTCATTCTGGTTGACCAGTAGGTCGGTTCGACCGGGGTCGCTGATTGCGCGCGGCGGACCCGAGAATCACACAACGCCCCGCTCCGGCGCTCCCGTGGCAAAGCTGGCCGGGAAAGACCGTCAGCGGCTGAATTCGTGTACCGCCTCAAACATGGCCACGATGTTTGCCGGCGGCACTTCCGGCAGGATGTTGTGAACCGTGTTGAAGACAAAGCCGCCGCCCGGCATGAAGATCTCCAATCGCCGTTTAACGTGCGCCTTCACTTCCGCCGGCGTGCCCTGCGGTAACACCCATTTCGTGTCGCAGCCCCCGCCCCAGAAACAGATGTCCTGGCCAAAATCAGCTTTGAGCCCTTCGGCTTCCATGCCTTTGCAAGTCGTCTGCACGGGATTGATCACGTCGAAGCCCGCTTCGATGAGATCCGGCAGCAACGTGCGGATCGAGCCGCACGAATGGAGAAACGTCTTCATCCGGGAGTGCCGGTGGACGTAGTCGCACAGGAGGGAATGCCGCGGTTTGAAAAGTTGCCGGTAGGTCTTGGGGGCCATGAACGGCCCGCCGTTCGTCCCGAGATCATCCCCGAAACGAATGATGTCCGCCACATCGCCCACCGCGCGGCAGGCCTGCGCCAACACCGCCAGATGTCGCTCCATGAGCGCGTCGAGCAAGGCTTCAACCCGCTCCGGTTCGGCCACCAGATCCATGAGGAAATTATCCATGCGCCGCAAAAACGTGCCCCACTCGAAGAGATTGCAACCGATGACAAGCATCAGGGCGCGATCGCTGGTGCGGCGGAGTTCGAGCGCCCGGGCCCGCAGGGTGGCCCAGAAACCCGGATCGCCCGCGTGATCCCAGGGACTATGGACAAGCGCGGCCCAAAGGACCTTGCCCATCGCTTCGGACAGCCGACTGAAGTCCGCCGGATAGCCGTCGAGGTACGGGAAGCAGGTTTGGTCGTAAAACGTCCCGCCAGCCGGCATGTGGGCAATGTCGAGACCGTCCGGCAGGCGCGCAATGAACGAGCCGTCCGGCTGCGACTCCGGATGAAACCACGCCGGGTATTGCGCCGACTGGCCATCGGCGAGGGTCGTCGGCTGCCAGGCGAAACTCTCAGTGTTGAAGCGGCGACCAATATCAATCACGTCCACGCCGAAGCGGTCGAGGATGGCCTCCTCGGGCTGGGCAAGTTGCTGGACGACATCATAGACACGCGTGTGCCCCGCAGTCAGGCCGAGGTGTTGCTTGAGCTTGCCGTAAGCGATCGCCGAGATGCCGGAACTGGGCGTGGCGCCGAGGTCAATCGGCACCTTGTCCGGTTGACGATGTTCGATGGCGGCAAGGATTCGTTCGCGGGAGGTCATTTCAAGGTTCTTCGGTTGGGGTGCGCTCGGCATCGGGGCTTAGACGGTTTTCGGCCGGTCGGCAATTTCGTGCTCGGTTTTCAACGTCGCGCCCGCGCCGTCCGGCATCCCGTCGCGAAATGTCCCGAACCATTTGTCGAGCGGCAGGGTGGATTCGCCGTAATTACACTCGAAATAGCGGTGATGGAGATAGTGAAAATAGGAACCGGTGGGCCATTTGTCCTCCAGGATCGGCCCTTCAAAACCATGATGCCCGCACGCCGGCGAGAGCGCGGTGTGTTGGATATTGAAAAGGAAATGGAATGGGTGCGACGGCACGACCCAATGAATCAGCGCCACGCTGAAGTACAAGATGAGTTCCACCGGGTGCATCGCCATGCCCGACCACGGATTCGGATTGAGGTTTTTGTGATGGAGATAATGCACGTGCTTGTACAACGGCTTCCAGTGAATCGCGCGGTGAATCCAGTAAAAGTGGAACTCGCGCCAAAACGGGATGGCCAGGAGCCAAAGCACGCAGAGCACCGGATGCTTTTCCCAACTCAGATAAGGAATGTGATGATTGGCATACAGCCAGAACGTCACCGCCTCGAACCCCGTCCAAACCACGCCGGCGACGCCGCAGGTCCAGAAAATGTTGTCATAGACCTGGTCGTGAAACAGGAACACGCGACTTTTCCGCGCCGGCCAGCGGGCGTCGTATTTGCCTTTCGTGCCCTCGCCTTTGAGGAGGTAGAGGTAGAAATAGTAACCGCCATAAACCAGCCAGATCAACGCGACATTGCGCAGCCAAAGTTCCCCGATCCAATCCCACTTGAACTCGACACAACGCGCCAAGTCGGGTTGCAGGTAGAACCAGGAAACCGCTGAAATCGCGAGCAAGACCAGATTCCGCGGCCACATAAAACCCGGATAGCTGATCACCCATTTCAGCAGCGCCAGCGGTCGCGGCGGCCAGCCGAAGAGCGGCGCGTAACGGGCGGGATACGGAGGCCGCCACTCGCCTTTGTCGTTGCGCCCCTGGGAGTCCGGCTTGACCGAACCCGGGATGAAATGTTCGATGAGTTTGTTCACGTTTCAAGACCGCCGAACCGCCCGGGGCCAGGCCAACCGGGCCAGGAATCTACTTCAGAAAATAAACCTCCTTCGTATCGCTCCAGATCTTTCCCTTCGCGGCGGCGTCCGGGAGCGGCGACTGGCAGGGATCGGTTTCCTTCCACCAACGCACCGTTTCCGGATCCGCGGCCATCCGCTTCATGTCGGCATCAAAGTCTTCACCGGTGTATTCGAGATAGGCAAAGAGGTAGAGCTTGCCGTCCAGCTCGCGTTCGTGGATCGAGAAATTCTGGATGTGACACGCTTTTAGCATTTGGTTCACGGCCGGCCAGGGATTCGCGTGAAGCTGGCGGTAGTATTCCGCCTTCTCCGGCTTGAGCCCGGTGATCCAGGCGAAGCGCTGCGGGGATTTTGCCGGTGTGGTGCATCCGGTCAGGAACGCCACCGCCAGCAGGAAAAGGGTTTTGTTCATGTGTTCTTGGGGTTAACGAAAGATCAGGTAGAGCGTGACAAAAATGAGCAGAATCACGACGGACATGACGCGATAGTCCGACAGGCCCGAACCGCACTTCACGCGCAACGGCTCGCTCCAGTTTTCCCAAACCAAGGTCTTGGCCTCGGCCTTGAGCGTTTCGGGGAACATGAACGTGGTCACCACCATGATGCCGAGGCAGGCGACGAGCAACAGGAACGCGATCAGCATGAAGTCGCCGCGATAGACATTGTTCCAATCAAGGAGGAACGCCACCAGACCCAGGAGCATGCCGGCGACCAGCGTGAGGAAAGCGGACTTGCCGGACGCGCGCTTCCAAAATACCCCAACCAGGAACACGGTAGTTATCGGTGGCGCGACATAGCTGATGAGTTTGTTGATGCCCTCGAAGATCGTCGTGTAGTGGCCAAAGATCGGGGACGCGACGATGGCGAGAATCGTGCCGAGCACGGTCGTCCACTTGCCGATGGCCACGAGCCGGTGGTCACTGAGACCGGGCTGGTGACGCTTGAACAGATCATAGGCGACGAGCGTGGCGGTGGAGTTCAGCGCGGCGGAACAGGTTTGCATCGCGGCGGCGAGCATGGCGGCCACGACGAGCCCCTTCAACCCAACGGGCAGCAGATGCGTGATGAGGAACGTATAGGTGTCAGCGGCAGCCTGCGGAGCGGCGCCACCGAACGCGTTCTTCTGCACGAGCGCCACGCAGATCACGCCGGGCAACACGAAGAAAAATACGGGCAGGATGTTGAGAAACGCGCAGAACAACGGGCCGAGACGGGCATGTTTCTCGTCCTTGGCGGCGAGCACGCGCTGGACAATGGTCTGGTCGCAGCACCAATACCAGATGCCCAGCACCGGATAGCCGAGCAGGATGGAATACCACGCCAGGCCGGAGGGATCTTCCGCCGTGCGCACCATGTGGAGAAAATTCCCCGTGCCCCAGGTGACCTTGCTGTCCGCCACACTGGCGAGCGGATGCGGATTTGACGCCAGCGTGTGCGCCAGTTCCGTCCAGCCGCCGATCTTCAGATAGCCAACAACCGTCACCACCACCGCGCCGACCAGGAGCAAAACGGTTTGCACGCTTTCCGTCCAAACGACGGCGAGCAAGCCGCCGACCATGGTATAAATGCCGGTGAGCACCCCCAGCACGACGATGAACAACACGAGGGCATCCACGCCCAGGATGGTTGCGCCCGGCGCCAGGTTCAGAATGCCGCGCAACACCCACGCCGCAGTATAAAGTGCCACGCCCATGTGAATGACGATCGCCGAGAAAAGCGAGACCACCGACAGCACGTCGCGGCAACCCCGGTTGAAGCGGCGCTCGAGGAAGTCCGGCAGCGTGGCGACTTTGGAGCGGAGGTAGAGCGGCGCGAAAAACAGCGAGAGCAGGATGAGCGTGAAACCGGCCATCCATTCGAAATTACCGAAGACGAGGCCGAACTTGTACGCCGCCTCGGCCAGGCTGACGAGATGCACCGTGGAAATGTTCGCGGCGAACATCGCCAGGCCGATGACCGGCCAGGTCAGGGTGTTGCCGGCCAGAAAGTAATGTCCCCCCTCCCCGCCCCGCTCGCCTTTGCGCCGCCAGAAGCCCGCGACGACGCCGAGGCCCACGACGGCGAGGAGATAGATGGCGATGATGGCCCAGTCGAGCTGGCTGATGGGTGTTTTCACGGTTTGATAGCGGGTGAGGTTGAGTGGCCTAGGCGGATCAAGTCGCTGACCTCGCGGAGCGTTTCCACGTCAATGGCGCGCAGTTTGCCCGCGTAATCCGGCCCGACATCGAGCGAAAACAGGTTGCCGTATTTCACCGCGCCAAGGTAATCCGCGTAGAGTTTTTGCGCCGGGAGACAGAGTTGATCGTGCTTCGGCAGGGAGTAGAACCACATCGCGCCGCCCTCGTGCTTGGGCAGGATCGGGTAGGTGAACTCCGCAAGGCGATGGCCGGTATAACCCTTGATATGATCGGCGTTGAACCCCGCGCCGGTTTCGTCGGTCAGCGGGGAGGGATTTCCCATCTCGCCTAGCCGGAT
This sequence comes from Limisphaerales bacterium, assembly GCA_020848635.1. Taxonomy (GTDB): domain Bacteria; phylum Verrucomicrobiota; class Verrucomicrobiia; order Limisphaerales; family JADLHS01; genus JADLHS01. Next base: position 138 of record JADLHS010000055.1, on the reverse strand, counting down.
GTCGCCGCCGGGCGGGCCATGGTTGAAGCCGATGAAGCAGTCCGGCTGAAGGGCCTTGCAGAAATCGGTCGTTTCTGTATGGCTCAGACCACCGTCACCCACCGCGTGATCAAACCAGATGTATTCGATCGGGCCGTA
>JADLHS010000054.1 GCA_020848635.1 Limisphaerales bacterium | reverse complement strand
TGCACGGTTTCGAAAAAGCGGGCGAGGGTGGATTCATCCGTCGGTTTCGTCAGCAGCGCGACGACGATGCTGATGACCGTGGAGGCCAGCGCGATGACGGGGAACCCAACGTAAAGCGGCAGCGGCGGGCGCCAAAGGCAGGTGTCGCCGATGACCTGCCCCAGCGACAGCAGCATGCCGCCAAAGATGCCGGCGGCGTAGCCCCAGCCGTTGAGCCGCCACCAATACCAGCGCAGCACGTTGGCCGGCAGAATCCCCGCCGCGAGCGTTCCGAAAATCCACATGAACGCGGTGTTGATCGAAGTGCCGAGGCGCGCGATCACCAGGCCCACGACAATCAGCAGCGCCGACGCGACGTAGCTGGCCCGGATGAGCGTCCGCGGACCGGCTTGTGGATTCACGTAACGCTGGTAGATGTCCTTCACGAGGTACGCCGCGCCGCCGTTGACCGTGGAGCTGAACGTAGCGAGGAAACCCGATAGCAGCGCCGCCAACATGAAGCCCACCAGCCCATGCGGCAATCGAGCACCAATGATGAGCGGCAACGCGGCCTCCGGATCTTTCTTTAGCGCCGCGTCCAGCGCCGGATCCCCGATGCCCATGATCGCCATCACCGCAATGGCCATGGCGAAGGGCCAGCGCACGGTGTGAATCACGCCCCACAGCGCGCCCAGCTTCGCGGCATCGCGGGCATCGCGGGCGGCAAGGAAGCGTTGGAAATCGTAGAGTTGTTCCGGCCCGCTGAAACAGAGCAACAACCCTTTCGCCAGCCACACGGCCACCAGCGCGCCGAAGAGCGAGAAATCCGTGCCCCCCGAAACCACGCCCTGCAATTCCTCCGGCCGCATTGCCGGCCCGATGGAATTCCAACCGCCCGGCACTTTCGCCGCGAAGGTGGCGGCGTCGAAATGCTGCCAACCGATCACGGCGAAAGTAATGGCCCCGGCGCTGAGCACGATGGTTTGCACAATTTCCACCCGCACGATGCCGTGGAAGCCGCCCGCGATGACGTACAGCCCCGTGACGCCGAGAATCATCACGGAGCAGGTGAACGGCGCAAACGGCAGAAACACCGCGCCGAATTTTCCCATGCCGATCGCGCCGTAACCGAGCAGCGCCGTGATGGTGAGGATGGCGAAGATCGTGTAGGCGAGCCGCGCCAGGTCACCATCCGGGCCGCGGCCAAAGCGCGTGTGCATCCACTCCGCGCCGGTAAGCACCCCGCTGCGGCGGATCCATTTGCCCATGTAGGCAAGGTAAAACGCCGTGATGGGGAAGCCCCACAGCCAGTGGACCCACATGCCTTTCAGACCCAGCAGAATGAACAGCGACACAATCCACATCGTACCGGTGATGTCGAAGTAGGACGACGATCCGCTCATGGCCAGCGCCCACCACGGCAACTGGCGTCCGCCCAGGAAGTACGCCGCCATCCCACCCGCCGCGCGCCGCTTCATGGCGAAGCCGATGCCCATGATGGCGGCGAGGTAAAGCACGACAATGATCTGGTCGAGGAGAGAAAGTTTCATGGCCCGGTTTGCGGTTTGATCGCGCCCGTGTGCGGCGAACGCGGGAAGTTCTAGGCGTTCAGCGGGCGCAAATCAATCCCTTCCTTGCCGGCAGCGGCATCCGGCTGATCCTGATTGATCCTGCGGGCAATAATCGGCGGGGGAATCGCAAATTCCGGGTAGTCAGGACGGCCCGCCCCTGCGCAAATTTGAGGCGCAAACTGAACGGTTCCCCAATTTCATCTATGCATCCGACTATTGAGAAGTTGATCGCCGCCGGTCCGGTTGTGACCGACGGTGCCTGGGGCACGCAGTTGCAGGCCCGCGGGCTGGCCATCGGCGAATTTCCGGACGCCTGGAATCTCACGCATCCGGAGCGCGTGAGTGAAGTCGCCCGGGCTTATGTGGACGCGGGCAGTCGCGTCATCCTCACCAACACTTTTGGCGCGAACCGGATTCGGCTGGCGGAAAACTCGCTCGCGGATCGCGTGGTGGAAATCAACCGGCGCGGCGTCGAGATTTCCCGGGCGGCGGCGGCCGGCCAGGCTGCGGTGTTTGCATCAATCGGCCCTGTGGGCCGACTGTTGTTGAGCGGGGAAATCACGCCCGCCGAAATCCAGGCAGCCTTCGAGGAACAAGCCGGCGCGCTGGCTTTGGGCGGCGCGGATGCGTTGGTGGTGGAAACCATGTCGGACCTGGAAGAGGCGAAAATTGCGGTGGCCGCAGCGCGAGCCACGGGCCTCCCGGTCGTTGCGTGTATGGTGTTTGATTCGGGGAAGAATCTGGACCGCACCATGATGGGCACCACGCCCGAACAGGCCGCGCAGGCGTTGACCGCGGCGGGGGCGGAAGTCATCGGTGCGAATTGCGGCCAGGGTATTTTCGGCTTTCTGCCCATTTGCCAGCGGCTCTGTGCGGCCACGGAACGCCCGATTTGGATGAAACCCAACGCCGGGCTCCCGCAGTTGGTGGCGGGCCGCGCTGTTTACGCCGGCACCCCGGCCGACTTCGCCGGCCAGGTGCCGGGATTGATCGCGGCTGGCGCGAATTTCGTCGGCGGTTGCTGCGGCACCAGCCCGGAGTTTATCACCGCCATTTGCCAGCGGCTCGCAACCTAAGCCCACCCCGCCCATGAACAGTCGCGAACGTGTTCTCGCTCATCTCGCCGGGCAGCCGGTGGATCGGCTGCCGCTCATGCCCATCACAATGCACTTCGCGTGCGCCGGAATCGGCGCGAAGTACCGCGATTACTGCACCGACTACCGCGTGCTGGTCGCGGGGCAGCTCCGCATCGCCGAGCAGTACGGCTTTGATTATGTGAATACGATGTCCGACCCGGCGCGGGAAGCGGCGGATTGCGGGGCGGCGGTGCAATTCTTCGACGAACAGCCGGTTGCGATTCTGGAGGATCAAGCGTTGCTCGCGGATAAGACCAAACTCGCCGCGCTGAAAATTCCAGACCCGCTCGGCGGCGGCCGGATGCACAATGGCATCAAGGCCATCGCCCTCTTCAAAGAAAAGGTTGGCCGCGACAAGATCATCGAGGGCTGGCTCGAAGGGCCGGTGGCCGAGGGCGCGGATTTGCGCGGCATCAACACCTTGATGCTGGACTTTGATGACGACCCGGCGTTCGTGCGCGACCTGTTCGAGTTCATCGTCGAACTGGAACTGCGCTTTGCCCGGGAACAGATCCGGGCCGGGGCCGAAGTAATCGGTGTCGGCGACGCCGCAGCTTCGCTGGTCGGGCCGCGGATTTACCAGGAGTTCGCCTTCCCGTATGAGCAGCGGCTCGTGGACGGCATCCACGCGCTGGGCGCGAAAGTGCGGCTGCACATCTGTGGCAACACACGCAAAATTCTCGAAGGCATGGGGCGGCTCGGCTGCGACATCGTGGATCTGGATTCGCTCTCGCCGCTGGCGGAGGCACGGCAACAAATGGGACCGCGCCAGGTGCTGCTCGGGAACTTGAACCCCGTGACCGTGCTGATGAACGGCACGCCCGAATTGGTGAATGCCAGCATCGCCGAATGTCACCGGCAGGCGGGGGCGCGCTTCATTGTCGGCGCGGGCTGCGAGGTGCCGCGGGCCACGCCACCGGAGAATCTGCGGGCGTTGTGCGAATACGCCCGGACCCATGCGCCCGGCGCGTAGTAGGTCATCCGGTGGCCGACCCAGCTACGCCGGGCCATCAGACTCTTGCCGCTGCGGCCGCGGGCGCAGGCGCCAACTCCCCACGAAGGAAGCGGTGGATGCCGAGCGCCGCTCGTCGGCCGTCGCGAACGGCATGCACCACCAGACTCGCCCCGCGGGAGGCATCGCCGCCGGCAAAGACACCCGGCACACTCGTCATTTGCAGTTCGTCCACCTTGACGGCACCCCAATCGTTCAGGGCCACGCGGGACAAGTCGCTTCCAGCGGGGAACGGCACGGGGTCAAAGCCGTAGGCGACGAGGACCAGATCGGCTTGGATTGTGAATTCGGAGCCGGGCACGGTGCGCGGTTTTTGCCGGCCGGAAGCATCGGGTTCGCCCAGTTCCATTCTGACGCACCGTACGCCCGCCACGCGCCCCTGCGCGTCGGCTTCGAGCGCCACGGGATTGGTCAGGAACAGGAATTGGGCGGTTTCCTCGAGGGCATTGAAGTATTCCTTGCGGCTGCCGGGCATGTTGGCCAGATCGCGCCGATAGACGCACACCGCCTCGGTGGCGCCGGCGCGCAGCGCCGTGCGCAGGCAATCCATCGCGGTGTCGCCCCCGCCCAGCACCGCCACCCGCCGGCCGGCCACCGGAATGGCGGGGATTTCCAGCGGCATGGGCGAATTGTATTGGACCAGAAACGGGAGGGCTTGGTGGACGCCGGGCAAATCCGCGCCCGGCAGACCGAGCGGTTTGGCTTTTTGCGCGCCGATGCCCAGAAATACCGCTTTGAAATCCTCGAGCAAATCCCGCAGGTGGACCTCAACCCCCACCGTCACTCCGAGTTTAAATTTCACCCCGCGCTGCCGCAGAATGTTGAGCCGCCGTTCCACCACGGATTTTTCCAGTTTGAAGGCGGGGATGCCGTTCAGCAGCAATCCACCCGCCTGGGATTGGGATTCAAAAATGGTCACCGCATAACCCAGTTTGGCCAGTTCGTCGGCACATGCGAGTCCACCCGGGCCGGAACCCACCACCGCCACGCCCAAGCCATTGGCGGGTGCGCACGAAACGGTATTGCCGCCGTGGGCGATGGCGTATTCGTTGATGAATTTTTCGATCGCCCCGATGCAAATCGGCTCGGCATGACCAACCAGGATGCAGGCGCCTTCGCAGAGGCGTTCCTGGGGACAAACCCGCGGACAGATTTCCGGCATGTTGCTGGTCGCCTGGGAGAGTTCGGCGGCTTCTAGGAATTTGCCCTCGGCGGCCAGGGCCAGCCATTCCGGGATGCGGTTGGAGAGGGGGCAGCCTTCCTGACAACTGGGTTGCGGACACTGGATGCAGCGGCTGGCCTGCTCCCGAACACTGGCTTCGTCCAGCAGCGAATAAATCTCGTGAAAGTCCCCCACGCGTTCCGCCGCCGGACGTTTGGGGGGATCCACGCGATCAATCGCGCGCCATAATTGCCCATTGGGCCGACCTGTTCCCGCATCGCTCATAAATTGCCGCTGGTTGACTGTTGGAGCCGCCGCCTGGCTATGTCTCCCGCGCTTCGTGCCAGAGCGGAGGCTACCCGCTTCCAATTGCTCAATCCCCTGACGCGCTCCGGCGGGGCTCCCGTCGGTTCCATCCCGCCCGGCGCGCGGTCGCCGGCTCGGGCTTCAAAACCGCGTCAACTGTTCCAACTCCTTCACCCGTTGCGCCAGGCGGGCGCGCGTCACTTTCGTCGTGCGGTTCAGGCCGAAGCCTTCACAGCAGAACGAAGCCACCACACTGCCGTGAATCATCGCCCGGCGGAGGTTGTTGTCAATGGCGCCCGGCGCGCTGGCTAGGTAGCCCATCATGCCGCCGACGAAGGAGTCCCCCGCGCCGGTGGGATCCACCACCTTGGGCAGCGGATACGCCGGGCAGATGAAAAAGCCTTTCGGGCCGGACAAGATGGAACCGTGGGAGCCTTTCTTGATGATCACGTATTTCGGGCCCATTTTGTGAATCTGCTTCAAGGCTGCGAACACGTTGTCCTCCCGGGTCAACTGATGCGCTTCGCTGTCGTTGAGCACGAATCCGTCAATGCGCTTGAGCAATTTCACCAAATCATCGAGCGCAATGTTGAGCCAGAGGTCCATGGTATCAGCGACGACGAATTTCGGCCGCCGCATCTGGTTCAGGACGTGATGCTGGAGCGCCGGCGCGATGTTGGCGAGCAACACGTAGGGCGCCGCCTGGTAGGCCTTGGGCAGCACGGGCGAGAACGTCTCGAACACGCCCAACTCGGTGAGCAGGGTGCGGCGGTTGTTCAGGTTGACCTCGTATTCGCCCGACCAATGAAACGTTTTGCCGGGCTTGATCTGCAAGCCCGCGAGGTCAATGCCGTGCCGGCGGTAAAGCTGGAGGTATTTCTTGGGAAAGTCGTCGCCGACCACACCGACCAGTTGCACCGGGCTGAAAAAGCTGGCCGCTACCGCTGCATGACTCGCTGACCCCCCGAGCAGGCGGGGGTTTTCCGCCTTTGGAGTTTTGATGGAATCCAACGCCGTGGAACCGACAATGAGTACGCTCATAAAATGGATCACAAACTGTTTTCCCGCCAAACTTGGGCGCACAGTAAGAAATGGCGCCCGGCGAGGCAAGTCCGGTACACGACAATCCGCGACCGAAAAAAGGCCACGGGCGATTCGGTCTGATCGTGACAAACGCTTGGAAGTGCGTCATATTCCCCCCCCATTAATTGATATGAAAAACCTCCGCCGCACGTTTTGCCTTACCCTCGCCTTCCTCCTGCCCTGCTGGTCGCCCGCCCAACAACCGGATACCAATTCTCCGGCCCGGTTGCTGACCGGCGCCATGACGCGGGTCGCCCAAATCTTCGAAGCCCCAAACGCCGAACCCGCCCGCACGTTCACGGCCACGTTGAAAGTGCTCAAAGCCGACGGTCTGCCCAAGGAATTTCTGGGGCGCGAGGTGACCCTGGCCTTTCAAGCGCCGGATCACTTGCGCGTCGCCACCAAATGGGACGGCCAGGATATCGTGGTGGGCCGGGATCAACAGGAACTCTGGGTGCATGTTCCCGCCAAGAAATTCGGCCTGATTGGTTCGCCCGACGTGGCGCAGTTCGCCGCCGCACCGGAACGCAAAGACCCGTCCCGGTTGGGCCCGATCAAACTGCCGGTCGCCTCCGACCAACTCGTCATGCTGCCGGTGTTACTGCGCACGGAAGCCTTGCCCAACGAACGGGTCGGCGGCGTGGCGTGCCGGGTCTTCAAAGCGACGCCCACGCCGGAGGCCATTGATGCGTTCAACGTGCCCAACGGCACGCTTCAGTTTGCGGTGCGGGAAAGTGATCTGCTGCCGCTGCGGATCAGCTATCGCGAAGGCAAAACCGATGTGCTGCTCGAAATCGTCAACCCCCAGTTCGAAGCCGCCTGGCCCGCCGCCCGTTGGAAACTCAAGCCGGCCGCCGGCGACAAAATTGAATCGGTGGCCTCGTCGCATCTCACGCGCTTCCTGTCCGTGGCGGTAGGCATGTTGATGAGCGACAAAATTCCAACGCTCGGCCCCGTCACCGGCGAGCGGCGCGTCGTGGCCCGGGAAGGCAACGGCCGTCTGGAGCTGATTGACGGCACGCGGGTCCTGTTCCTCAAAGGGACGCCCGAGGAAATGGGCCGGCAGCATGGCGCGTTGATGAAGCGGGAAGTTCGCCACCTCGTGGACCAGATGCTTTACGGCGTCGGCGTGGGCAGCTCGTTCGAGAAGGGCAACTGGTTCTTCGGCGAAATTGAGTCCGCCCAGAAGCGGGTGGCGCCGTTTACGGACGAGCGTTATTTCCGCGAGATGGATGCGCTGGCCAGCGCCGCCGGACTGCCGCGCGAAGAGGTGCGGCTCGCGAACTTTTTCCCCGAGCTGTTTCATTGCAGCGGCTTCGCGGTGTTTGGCAAGGCCACTGTGGGGGGCAAGCTGTACCACGGACGCATCCTCGACTACCTGCGCGGTATGGGCCTCGAACAGAACGCCACGGTCATCGTCTTCCAACCTGACCAGGGTAACGCCTGGGTTAATGTCGGCTACGCTGGTTTTGTCGGCTCCGTGACGGCCATGAACGAAAAGCATATTGCGATCGGCGAAATGGGTGGGCGCGGCGAAGGCAATTGGGATGGCAAACCCATGGCCCAACTGGTGCGCGAGGTCATGGAAAAAGCCAGCACCCTGGAGGAGGCCGTGGCGATCATGCGCAAGGGGCCGCGCACCTGTGAATATTACTACGTCATCTCGGATGCGAAATCGAACCGCGCCGTGGGCATCGCCGCCACGCCGGAAAAATTCGAGACGATCTGGCCGGGGGAAAGTCATCCGCTCCTGCCCCATGGCACTCCGGACACTGTCCTGCTGTCCGCCGGGGACCGCTACGAGGCCCTGGCCGAGCGGGTGAAGGCCGGTTACGGCAAGTTCGACGCGCAAGGCGCGCGCGATCTCATGAAGCGGCCGGTCTGCATGACTTCCAACATCCACTCGGTGCTCTTCGAGCCGGAGACGCTTGATTTCTGGGTGGCCAATGCCGACGCCGAGAATCCCGCCGCCCACACCCGCTACACCCACTACAACCTCGGCGAATTGTTGCAGCCTGAAAAAGCACCTCAGGCGGCGGCGCGCTGACCGGGGGATCGTTACTGCTTGCTTTGGGTGGGCAAGTTTGGATGATGCGCGCGATGAAATTGCCGCGCTGGGTTCGTTTGCTTCTGAAAATCGTGGCGACGGGCTTGCTCGTCGCCATCGTTTGTATTGCTTCGATCTGGATCTATTTCCACCCGAGTTTCGAGCGGACCAGCGGATTGGTCTATGGCCAACGGCTGGGGCAGGAGTTGACGCTGGATGTGGTTCGCCCGGCCAAACCCAACGGCCTCGGGGTGGTGCTCATGGTCAGCGGGGGCTGGAAGTCGGGCAAGGGCTCGTTCCGGCCGTGGATGCTGGCGCCGGTCTTGCGGCGCGGCTACACGGTGTTTGCCGTGTACCATATTTCCCAGCCCGAGGCGACCATCATGGATATTACTGAGGACGTGAACCGGGCGGTGCGCTACGTCCGGCACAACGCCCGCCAGTATGGCGTGGATCCCGACCGGCTGGGTGTCACCGGCGGCAGTTCGGGAGGTCACCTCAGCCTGATGCTCGCCACGCGCGGCGGTCCCGGACCAACTGGCACCACCGATCCGGTGGACCGCGAAAGCAGCGCGGTTCAGGCGGTGGCCATTTTCTACCCGCCCACGGATTTGTTGAATCTCGGCCCGTCCACTGAGAACACGGGAGACGGGGGCCCGCCCCGGAGCTTCGTCAAAGGCTTTGGGCCAAATGCCACCAACCTCGCGGTTTGGAAAGTCATCGGCCACGAGTTATCACCGATTTTTTACGTGAACTCCAACCTTCCGCCCACGCTGATCTACCACGGCGACGCCGACACGCTCGTACCGTTGGAACAATCCGAGCGCTTTCAGGCGGAAGCGATCAAATTCGGGCGCACCGTGGAAGTCGTCGTCCACCCCGGCGGCAAGCACGGCTGGCTCAGCATGCTGTGGGACATCCGGCAATTCGGAAAATGGTTTGACCAATATTTGCTTCCGCCGAAAAGCTGATCGCCCAACCACTTCGAATTCATTATGAAAATGATCAAATATGCTCTAGTCGCCGGCTGGCTCACGCTTCTGGCAACCGCCAGCGGCGTGGCCCAGGATGCTTCCGCCCTGCCTTACGACCAAAAGATGGACGTGGTTTACGGCGAAGTGCATGGCACGGGCCTTCTGATGGATGTCTTCACCCCCAAGGAAAAAGCCAACGGGCTGGGCATTGTGGACGTGGCCAGCGGCGCATGGTACTCCGATCGCGGCAAGATTCGGGATCACACGCTGGCGCAATTATATCGGATCTTCTGCGCCCACGGTTACACGGTGTTTGCGCTCCGCCCCGGTTCGCGCACGCGCTATACGGGTTTGGAAATGGCAACGCATGTGAAGATGGGAATCCGCTACGTCAAACTGCACGCGTCCGAATACAAGATTGATCCCGACCGACTCGGGCTCACCGGCGCTTCGGCGGGGGGGCACTTGGCGAGCCTGGTGGCGGTCACCCCCGAGGCCGGAAACCCCGAGGCCACCCAACCGGTGCAACGCCTTGGCACGCAAGTCCGGGCGGTCGCCGTTTTCTTTCCGCCCACGGATTTTCTGGATTGGAACGGCAAGCCGGCGGATTCCCAGATGCTGGGCAATTTATTGTTTCTCGACGGGATCAAGGGCCATTCGGAGGATGAGATTCAGGACCGCGCCCGGCAAATCTCCCCGGCACAACTGGTAAAGGCGACTCCGGTTCCGTTTCTCCTGATCCACGGCGATGCCGACCCGCTGGTGCCGCTGCAACAGTCGCAGAAAATGGTTGCCGCCCTCAAAGCGGCCGGCGGCACCGCTGAACTGATCGTTAAGAAGGGCGGCGGGCATCCCTGGCTGACCTTGCCCGAGGAAGTTAAGATCATGGCCGACTGGTTCGATCAGCATCTGCCGGAAACCAAACCCAGTCCGCCCGTGACGCCGAAATGAGCAAGGCCGGTTTCCCCCTTTGCGGAGGACGGTGATTTGCCGGCTGTGAGAGCAAAAACCTCAGGATGGAAAATTGACGTGGCCATCGAAAATGAGTAGTTTCCAAGATAACTCGTCCAAGCGAACCAAGTTGAATTTGAATTAAAATGAGCAAAAAACGTTTAGCCAGAAGTTCGGGTTTCACCTTGATCGAATTGCTGGTGGTCATTGCCATCATCGCCATCCTGGCGGCGATGCTTCTGCCGGCCTTGTCCAAGGCCAAGGACAAAGCCCAGCGAACCCGGTGTTTCAACAATATCAAACAGCTTCAGCTTGGCTGGATCATGTATTGCGACGACAACGGCGACCGAATCCCACCGAACAACACGGGCGGCTACTTCGGCGGCCCGCCCGGGACGGAAGCGTGGGTTTACGGCGATGTGCAGCAGGACATCTCCACCACCAACATTCAAAATGGCGTAATGTACAAATACAATCCCGCCTTACCCACTTACGTGTGTCCCACGGATCGCTGGGCCGTCCCCCGGGGGGCAGTACGCTATCCGACAACCCGGAGCTATTCGATGGTCAGCGCCCTGGGCGGGGCCGGGACCGTCAGGGCCGTAAGCATCACCGACCCCAGACCCGTGAAAGCCTTGGTGTTCGTGGAGGAGCAGGAGAATCGCACGGCTGCGGACAATTTTATCAACGACGGTAACATCGGTTTGCGCCAATATCCTTCAACCGAGTGGGGCGATTTGCCCGCCCAACGCCACGCGGGCGCGTCCGTATCCATGGTTGATGGCCATGTCGAGTTTTGGAAGTGGAAGACCGCGATAAGAATTGTTCGAGGGCGTCCAGCACTTCCAGCCGAAAAACCGGATCTATTAAAGATCCAACAGGGCCTTCCCGGATTTCCCAACAATTAGCCCGGTCGCCGCGCATTTCGTCCGCGCGGGAAAATCTAGGTAGGCCGTTGGCGGTTGGCTTTGAATTCCGGCCCCGCGGTCGTCGCCTTTCCCCTTTTCTTAACCTGACATCGGTTTGGAGGTTGAACCCCGTCGCAAGTTTCGACCCGCGAATTTGGAGGA